>CANGFK010000096.1 GCA_947452925.1 Chitinophagaceae bacterium
AAATACTCCAAAGAAGGGATTTATTACCCTTACAGTAACCACAATCCCAATTTTGCTGTGGATTTAAGCGCTATTCCCTTCGGAACTATACTAGGAACGACTGCATTGCTGGAACTGTTTCGATAGTGATTAGTGGTTAGTGATTAGTGATTAGTGTAAGGCATTTTCTTTAATTACTAAACGTTAATCACTAAGCCCTAATCACTAACCACTAACAACTACCACTAACGATACTTATACCAAGACCCCGTGTTGAAGAGGAGAACTGTTTCGTCTTCTTTAATCCAGTCTTTCTCAATCAGTTTCTTCAAACCAACATAAGTAGCGCTGCCTTCTGGAGACAGAAGGATGCCTTCAGAAGAGGCAATGTCACTGATGCCGCGTTCCATTTCTTCTTCAGAAACAGAGATGGCCGTGCCATTACTTGCTCTTACAGCTTCGATAATCAGGTCCTTTGCAAATGGACGCGGAACAGCTAATCCTAGTGCTGCTGATGGTGAGGCTACATACGTTTCGGGTATGATGCCTGTTGCTAATGCTTGTATCATTGGGTTACAATTTTCTGTTTGTACAACTACCATACGGGGTAGTTTGCCGCTTATCCATCCCATTTCTATCATTTCGTTGAAGGCTTTCCACATGCCTATCAACCCTGTGCCGCCACCCGTGGGATAGATAATAACGTCGGGTAACTGCCAGTTCAGTTGCTCGGCTATCTCATAACCAAGTGTTTTCTTCCCTTCCAGACGATAAGGCTCTTTGAGGGTACTCATGTCAAAGTATCCTTTCTCTTCTTTCAACTGACCTGCCTTTTTGCCGCAGGCATCAATCAGTCCGTCCAGCAAAATGAGTTCAGCACCATACAATCTGCACTCTTCCTTTAGGGTTTCGCTGGTATGGCGAGGCATAATGATGGTTGCTTTGATGTCTGCTTTGGCAGCATAAGCACTCAGCGCACCGCCAGCATTTCCTGCTGTTGGCATCACAATATGTGTAATACCCAGTTCCTTTGCTTTTGATACCGCCACACTGATGCCCCTCGCCTTGAAAGACCCCGTTGGGTTTGCTCCTTCATCTTTTAGTATTATCTTGTGTTGATTGAGTTTAGCTGCAGTCTTGTTCAGTAAAAGATTGGGCGTATAGCCTTCTTCCAGTGTAACAATATTTCGTTTGTCAAAGACAGGCAAAAGGGAACGATACCGCCACATAGAAGAGACCGAAGTGTCAATAATAAATTTTGAAACTGCACCCAGATAATACTTGGTTACTAAAGGTTGATTGCAGCAACCGGCAAAAGTCTGTGATTGGTTGATGTTGTAAATCTTGCCGCATGATGGGCAATATAGTTCTGTTGCCCTTGATGATGTTATTATCTCCTGAATCATACTGTAAAAGTATCAGGAATGATATAACTGTAACGGCGCTTTTTTGTTATGAAGTATAACTAAATGTTATGGATAGATTTGGCTTGCTTGATGAAACTTTTATTCAGATTGCTGTTTTCGCCTTGTCTCTGAATGAAGTAGAAATTACGTTCAATATTCAATCCTTCAAAGATTACTTCTACTAATTCACCATGCTTAATCTCTTTCAGAACCGACCGTTGTGGAAGAAAGCCAAGGCAATCGGACTCTATTATAAAGTTCTTCAAAGCTTCGGTGCCGCCAAGCTTCACCTTTACCGCTAGGCTGTTCTCTTTAATACCCTGTTCTTCCAATACTGTTTTCAGTACAGCCAATGTACCACTTCCTCTTTCCCGAAGGGCGATTGGTAATGAAGTGATTTCAGGAATTGTATACAAACGTTTCTTTGCAATCGGACTCTTTTTGCTGCAAACCGCAATGACTTTATCGGTAATAAAAGGGATATAATCTACGTTGGAAAGCCGTCCATTTCCCTCTACAATGCCCAGATTGATTTCTTTTTTAATGAGTGCATCAAGGACTATCTCCGTGTTTCTGTTTAGTAGGGTAATGTCAATATTGGGGTGTTTTTTATGAAAAACAGACAGCACTTTGGGCAGAATATATAAAGCAACTGTTGTACTGGCTCCCAATTTTAGTTTTCCCTCCGCTTGCAGGGCATTAGTCAAAATAGAAATATCGTGTGTTGTTTGTTCTTGTATGTTTTTGACTTGCAGTAAATTTTCGAATAATAGACTGCCTGCGGCGGTGAGTTCTATATGCAGTCCTTTTCGCTCGAAGAGTTTGGTTTTATATTCTTGCTCCAATGCTTTGATATGCTTACTGATGGCAGGTTGCGAGATAAATAGCACCAACGCTGCCTTAGAGAAACTCTTCTCTTGAGCCACCTGAAAGAAAACTTCGTGTCTTGTAGAAAGCATAAGTGAAAGTTGCAATAAGCTTTAATCCTGTTTAAAATCTTGTTTCTGAGCGGGCTTAAGTAGTTTATTTAGTAGGTAGAAGAGGCCAAAAGTAAGCGGCGACAAACCAAAGCCAGCATAACTATGTACAATAAAATGTCCGTTCAAAAAACCCTCTGTACTCAATATCCAGCGAATCAGGTAGTTGAATAAAAAGAAGCCATACAAAATAATCCAAAGATAAAACACTAAAATGTTTGCTGCTTTACGCCAATATAACCAACCGATTGTACCCGTAAGCAATAACTGAGTGAAGATAATGAAGCTGTTGTAATGCGAAAATTGCGGCTTATTGAAAAATAAGTTGCAGAGGGTGTCATTGAGCAGGATGATAAAAATGGTGAAAAGCAGGCGGTAATATTTCATAATTAAGGGGAAGGACTTTTAGCTGATGCTGACTGACTTCTAGTTGTTTATATAAGCTTTCGCTCTTTCAGGTAGCTTACCCATAGTATGAACATACAACCATAAACAATGGTGGTGAATATGTAGTGATGCGCAACATTTGTCCATTCTGGCCTATTGAAAAGTAACCAGACAAGTGCAAAAATCCGAATCAGATTAAGTACTAAAATCATTGCAAAACCACTTATAAAATAGAGCAACTTCTTTGCTATCGCACCGGGAACGCACAAAAGAAAGCCAAGGTATAACACATATAATTTGAAGGCATTACAAGCATCTCCGATAAGTAACAAGCTTTTTTTATTGTAAAGAATAAGCTCGCCACGGTGTACTTCTTTCAAACTAAAGCCGGGTTTATAAAAATGATTGAGTAGATAGTTTGTAATTGTTGCGGTAAAATTGGTTAAGGGTCTATCAAACAGACGAGTAGGACTTAAATAAAAAATGTAGGTTACATTAAATAGGATTGCTAGTATGAAAGCCTTTACTGCAAAGCGTTTTGTATCGATAGATAACAGGCTGTATTGTCTCTTTATTTCATTTGTTAGCTCCGATACATTCATTATTTCTGCACTTAGTTTGTAATAAATTATTGCCTCATTCGCTTCCTATTCTTCAATTACCTTCAATACTATTGTGCCAATTGGTAGCAACCCAAATCTGGTTTAGTTGCCGGGCGTGGGTGTCCATCCAGATCGGTTAATAAATTAGTGGTTGCACCCGCTTTTAGTATGGGATTACTGCCGGTATTAGCTGGACGAAAATCGAAGAAAAGGTTGCTTAAATCAATATTTGAAAATTGTGGAATTACGTTTACCTGACAGAAAAAGTTGAGTTTTACATAAGGTGCAATGTCCACTTTGTTCTTGTAAAGTATGTTGTTGAAACTCACATTGGCACTCGTAACTGTTTTGGCAAAGACCACTTCATTCGTTACCAAACTACTCAATCCATACAAAATGCTGTTGTTGAAAGTGCAACTGAGTGGATACAGAATATTGTAACTATCGGTGTTGCTGATACTCACCACCGGATTGGTGTGAGACACATAGCTGTTGTCATAGCTCACCACCGAACATTGATCAAAGGTATAAGTACCTCCTTCCGTTATATTGATGTTGCTTGCGCTGTTGGTAATCAAACAATTGGTGGCATTGATACTGCTGGAAGCTGCACCGACTGCAATGTTATAAATATTGCTGATAATACATTTATCCAACGTGAGAACTGGGGTACTCGTTGTTGTGGGGCCTATCACCGATACGCCATTATACCCATTGAGGATAGTACAATATTGCATGAAGTTATTGCTGCTGCTAGCTGTAAAATAGATGCCCGGCCACGATCCTGGAAAGCTGTTATATGGCGCATCCAGCCTGTCGCAGCGGAAGGTGATACGATTGGTCGTATCGCCCACTGCATTCAAAGTTCCTTTGATGATGAGTGATGCTTTGGCGTTGGCATATACTTTTGTGCCCTTTTGTATGGTGAGTGTTTTGCCAGAATCCACTGTTACATCGCCCAATAATACGATGGGTAATTTATTAGTCCAGGTGGTATCGTTTTTAATTTCTGTTGTCTTGATAAAGTTGGCGTTATGTCCGTAGGCAACTAGTTGAAGCCAGGTGGTATCGCCATTGTAAGTGATGCGAATGCTGTCTCTGCGGATAAAAAAAGTATCCTCGTTTGTTGCTTTGATAGAAACACTCACATAGCCATAGAGGCTATCATTGGCATCGATAGTCTGGTTGTTGAAGGAAGTGCCAGGGAGGCCGTCCAGGTTGAGTTTGAAGAAAGAATTGGCACCACCCATCAACTGTACGTTACTCAACAATAGTTTCTGGTTGTTATTATTAAATATCTTGAAAGCACCTGTTACAGAACCTGTTGTGGTGAAGACTGTATCGAAATAAAGGGTATCGGAAGACAAGCTAAGAGAAGCATTTTTACTGGTGATAAAAGTATCTTTCTTGCACGAAGAAACCGAGATAGTAATAATGATAGCTAGTAGAATGACAGAAACAACTTTCATTTGGTAAAAATAGGAGTTAGCGGTTATAAAATGTGAAGGGGAGGTAATAATGGTACAATTTATTACGCTCCTTACCGCTTATTTAACTGATTTTAATTGTTAAAAAGGTTTTGCCTATTACCCCCAAAATATTTATGGGGGCAACAGAAAAGTTTTCGGGGGCAACAAGAATCTTTTCGGGGGTGATGGAAAATATTATGGGGGCAATGGAAAAGTTTCTGGGGGCAACAAGAAATATTGCTGGGGTTACAGAAAAGTTTCTGGGGGCAATAGAAAACATTAGTGGGGCAACAAGAATCTTTTATGGGGCAATGAAAATGTTTTTACAGCCCCCTAAACCTTTATATAAATCTTCTTTTTATCTAGAAAATAGACAATCGTCCAATAGAAAGCAATCATACACAGGGCATATACCAGGGAGCCAATGCGTAAATCGGTAGCTATATTCTTGCAAATGTGTAAGTAAAACCAGTTGAAAGGAGTGGTATATACTTTCTTGCCGGCTTCATCCAAATGGTCTGTCCAACGCAACAAGCCCAATACCCTTGGCAAAAAGCCACTCAATACAAAGATGAACAAGGGGTTTTTGCCAAAAACATCGAAGAAGCGACTCCAGCCTGCTCGCACTTCCTTAAATTCAATCCAATAAATCAATATCGAAAGGGTGAGGGTTGCCAATCCTGTTGTATAAACAGTATAACTACTTGTCCATGTTTTCTTGGTAATTGGAAACACATAATCCCAACAATAACCCGCCAGAACCAATATACAACCTGCTACGAAAAGGTTGGTGAGCATATCGTAGGTTTTTCCTTTTGTTTGAATGTATTGCCCAATCAGGTAACCAAATATGACTTGTACAATCGCCGCAGGCAAACTCGCCAACCCTTCCGGATCGAATGGAATGCCTTCGCCTTTGTACAAATGGGTAACGCCTAATATTTTGGTGTCGATGGCTGTGCCGAAGAAACCATTCAGACTATAAGGATCTTGTGGGTTACCTAACCATAAAGTCACAAACCAATACAATAACAACAACACACAACCCACCACATAAGCGCCTCGTGCCTTTAGGAAATAGACAATCAGCGAAGCACTAAAATAACAAAGGGCAATCCGTTGCAATACCCCCATAATGCGGACTAGCTCCCAAGGTTTACCTATCAATGCCTCTCCGTCCCATTTTACAAAAGGGCACCAGTTAAGAAATAATCCTATCAAAAAGATAAGGATAGTGCGCTTGCAAACCTTTTTAAGCATATAGGCAGTTCCTTCTTTTTCAAAACGCGGCATTACAAAAGCCATGGCATTACCCACCGCAAAAAGGAAGAAAGGAAAGACTAAATCGGTAGGGGTGCAGCCATGCCAAGGAGCATGATCAAGCGGGGAGTAGAGGTAATCCCAACTGCCGGGATTGTTTACCAAAATCATCAAAGCAACTGTAGCCCCTCTAAATACATCCAAAGAATAATAACGCTGATTCATTTTGTGAAGATAATAGATTGCAGTTAAACGATATCAGTAACTAGTTATTCGGGTATTTGGAAAGCATTTATTTTAGCCATTGCAACGGCAAGGGTATGATTATTCTTACAAGCGTGGTTTAGTACTTTGGTATTTTTATTTGAAAAATTGATGAAGGGTTCTTTAATGGTTTTGAAATTATTTGATACTTCTGCTTCCGTATCCTCCAATATAGAATCCACTTCTTTTTTACATTGTATCATCTTGCCACAATAAGATAGAACTGCATACATAATGATAAAATGTTTTTCATTCATAGGTATACTTTTGTTTCTTTTATTTGTGATGCGGGCATGCAGTAATAGAAATTGTTCTTTCGTAAAGCAATCCATCTCTTTGATAAGTCGATGGATACTCGATTCCTCTTCATGAAATAAATAATTAACCCATGAGAAAGCTATTCCTACAAAATTACTTAAATCATCTGCATTGTTCAATGTAAAAACAATGGGAGTCGGGCGTGTAGCTTTTTGCATTTTGAAACCTATTAAACCAATGAGACAGAATTATTTCTATTCAAATGACGACTATTAAATCCATACTCTTAGTTTAATTTTTATTTTCTTATTTATTTGATGAAATAATTTAATTACTACTAAACTATTTCGTTTTAGTAAGGTCTTCTCTCCACAAAAAATTAAACGGAAATGAAACGAATGCTTTTGAAGAAAACATTGCTTGCTGCTAGTTTATTGGCAGCTTCTGTAGTGAGCAGTCATGCACAAACGGCTTTGCCTGTTGTTGATGGGCCATACAAACCCAATGATCCCTCATCTTTTAAACAATATAAGTGTCCAGATTGGTTCAGGGATGCCAAGTTTGGTATCTGGGCACATTGGGGACCTCAGGCAGTTCCGCGTCATGGCGACTGGTATGCAAAGAAGTTGTACCAACAAGGAAGTGGAGACAACAAATACCATGTTGCAACGTATGGCCATCCTTCCAAATTTGGCTATAAAGACATTATTCCTCTGTGGAAAGCTGAGAAATGGGATCCTGAATATTTGATGAAGCTTTATAAGAAAGCCGGCGCTAAATACTTTGTGAGTATGGGTAGTCACCACGATAATTTCTTTTTATGGAAATCCAAAATACATCGTTGGAATGCAGTAGAGATGGGGCCACACAAAGATGTGGTAGGCATCTGGCAGCAAGCAGCTAAGAAAGAAGGATTGCGTTTTGGTGTTTCAGAACATCTGGCAGCTAGTTATACCTGGTTTCAATCAGCGCACAGTGCTGATACTTCTGGTGAATTTAAAGGCGTTCCCTATGATGGTAATGATCCTGCTTATGCAGATTTGTATCATACCAAAGCTGCTGCTGGCGATAAAGCTTGGTTGACTAATAGTCACGAATGGCCTAAAGAATGGTTTGATGATGTGAAAGAACTGGTAGATAATTATCACCCCGATTTATTGTATTCGGATAGTAAACTACCTTTTGGAGATACTGGTTTGTCAATGCTTGCCAACTATTACAATGGTAACCTGAAAGCAAATCATGGCAAGATGGAAGCGGTATATAATTACAAGTCTATGCCTGCTGATGGAACTTATGTAAAAGATATTGAACGTGGTGTGAATGATAGTATCTCGCCGTTTCCTTGGCAGACAGATACGAGTATTGGTGACTGGTTTTACAGCAATGGTCAGAAGTACAAGAGTGCCTCTGAAATTATTCAGATGTTGGTGGACATAGTAAGTAAGAATGGTAATTTGTTAATCAATATTGTGCAAACACCTGAAGGGGATATTGAACAGGATATGGTGAATACCTTGGAAGATTTAGCCACATGGACTGCAGCAAATGGGGATGGAATTTATGGCACACGCCCTTGGAAAACTTATGGCGAAGGACCTTCTACAGCAAAAACACAGGAGAAAGGACATTTTGGTGGATTGAAAGATGTTCGTAAATACCAACCTACAGATATTCGTTTTACCACCAAAAATGGCAATGTTTATGTGTTTGTGATGGAACCTCCTACAGCAGATATCAGTATAGCTTCTTTAGCAAAGAGTGCGAAGTTTGAAACCAAAGCAGTTTCATCTGTAAAACTATTGGGAAGTAGTGAAAAGTTAACTTGGAATCAAGGTGATAATGCACTAGTTATTAATAAGCCAGCAACACTTCCTAAGTGGCAAACATTGGTTTTTAAAGTATCTTTTAAGAAATAAGTGGGTGATTTTTTATTTAGGAAGGGCAGTCAACCATCGTGTTGATTGCCCTTTTTCTTTTAGTTATTTCTTAGGGCTACTCCACAGAATAAGGCCATCATCTAGTTTCACCAGCGTATCTAATTGTCTGAATTTAGCAATTTCCTCCAGCCTCATGATACTTTTATTATCAAAATCATTGGTAAACCAGATGATATAATTCGGATTAGATTCGTTGTAATCCCTTAAGTCTACCGTGTGTGAAGGTTCAGGTAATTCCTCTGCAGAAAGTTCTGGATTAAAGAAATAGACCGCATCATTTGCATTGGAATAAATGGGCTTATCAGACTTAAAAAAGTCTTTCTTGAACTTAATAAACTGTACCATGTCACTTTCTTGCCAGCCTTTTTCTGTATAACCCGGAATGCCATTTTCTTTATACTGAACCTGCAATTCTCTAGCTGCCTTTACTTGACGGTATTGTAATAGAAGAAAAAGTGCCGTAACAGAACCAATAGTTATTATCCTAAGTGCCTGAATTTTAATTTTACCGATAAGGGTAGGAATATAAAAGCTAATGCTCAACAATAATGGGATATAGGCAGGAGCTAGTAGTCTGTTGTTTATTTTTTCGTAGCGGGAAATGGTTGAAGTAATGAGGATAAAAAATAGGTAAGTAAGGCAAAATGCTAGAATAATAGTTTCGAATGCAGACTGTTTCTCCAGCCAGAAGAAGCGGATAAGAAATATAATTCCCAAGGTAAGTATCAGTGTAATGCCAATAGCTATTGAGGCGCCACCAGGCAAAGAGGGTAGCTGAAACCATTGCAAAAGGGTATCTCCTAAATATTGAATATTGGTGAGTAGTGGGGTAGTACTCGGTTGTCTGATGCCTGTGAAAGTTCCTGTTTCTGCTTGATTGTGCAACAAGTTTGCCATCAGTAAGACCAAACTAGAGCAGCCATATAAAGCAAGATGTACTATTTTTTTCAGGAATGGAATCTGGTATTGTAGTGTAATCAACAAGATGCCTGTACCCAAAATGCTGATGCCAGCAATACGTGTGTCGCAAGCGATGGCAGTAAGGATGGAAGGCAGAATTAGATGGAGGAGGGTAGGAGAGGAAAGGTATTTTCGAAGGGAGACAAGGAAAAATACCAGTAAAGCCATAAAGAAAGTCTCACTCCA
>CANGFK010000097.1 GCA_947452925.1 Chitinophagaceae bacterium
ATTAGGTGAAAAATACTTTGGGACACTTAATGAATATCAGGAGGACTTTATATCTTTTTTAAAAAGTAAGAACTTTTATACAGACGAAGAGACTCAAAAAACTTCATTATACAATTTCTTTGACACTGTAATTACAAAGGTTATTAATGAAGTAGTTAATGCAAACCAGAAGCTTATTGCTGAAGAAAATGAAGAAAACAAGGAGGAGTTATTAAAAAAATTTATTGATAAAGTTAAAAATGAGACTGAAGCAATAAGCAGTAACAATATTTATTGTAACGACTTTTTAGATTATCCTTTTGAAGATTTTAAGCTTTTTAGCAAAGAACCTTTTGACTTTTTTATTGATAATGCTTTTGTACAAATTGGTTATGGGCTAACAGATGAAAGAAAAAAAGATGTTTTAATGCTTTCTTATCAATTTCTAAGAAGTAAAGAAAATTATTCGAGTTTCTCTGGGTTAGTGTTTGTTGGGTTTGGGGAAGATGAGATTTATCCACAGTTAATTCCAATAAACATATTTCTTTCAATCCAAAATAGATTAAAATACTACATAGATGCAGATTATTCAGTTTCTATTACAAACAATATGTCTGGTGCTGTAGCCCCTTTCGCTCAGCAAGATGTAATGGACACTATTCTAAAGGGTGTTGATGACAACTTAAATGGATCTTATTTTAAAAACTTTGTAGAATCTCTGACAAATCAGAAAGAAGAGATAGCCTCTTTTGTTGAAAGTAAAGACCCTGATTTGGCAAAGGAAATACGTGAGTTGGATTCAAATAAATATATGGCAGAGTTTGCAAGAAGTAATAATGATGCAATAAGAAATGAATACATAAATCCAATGATTACAGCAGTAAGCCAACTTTCAAAAGAAGATCTTGCAGAAATGGCAGAGAGTTTAATATATTTAACTTATCTCAAAAGAAGGATTACTTTCGCAGAAGAAAGCGTTGGTGGTGCTGTTGATGTTGCAATAATATCTAAAGGGGATGGATTTGTTTGGATTAAAAGAAAGTTGTATTTTGATGCAAAACTAAATGAACACTTTATTGATAACTATCTAAATAAATAATTATGAAAAAAGACTTTTTAAGATTATCAACTGATTTAACTGATAATACAGAAAAAGGCAGTTTGGTTTCTTTCTTATATGGAAATGAGAATAACATTAATAATTTTCCCTCTTCTTCTTTTATTAAGACAAAAAAAGATATTTATAATGAGATGGGTGACAATAAATCAGTTTTAGAGCTAGGTGTTTTAAATAAAACCATATTAGGGCTTACTAGTTAAATGTGCTTGGTACTGTTTAATTTATATAAAATCCTTCTCTTACGACTTTTAGACAGATTTTTTATTTAGAAATGCAGCTGCAGTTAATGTTTGGCTGCTTTTTTTTATTGTTACTCTGCATTTCCTTAAATAATCAATATCACAGTTGCTATGATAAAAACAACCTTTTATTACAAAAAAAATTGGATTAATGATTTAGCTAATTCTAAATAATTCAAATAAAAGTTTTAATTAAATCAATGCGTATGATAAAATAGACCCTGAAACAATTTAAATATATACAGAATGAAAAATTGGGCAATCATAGAAAACGACAAAGAACTACAAACGGCATATAGTCGATTTGAAGAAATACGGATGGCTAAGAAGGATGACTTAGATTACAAAGAAAAGATGTTGCTTTTGTTATTAATCAGTCAATATGAAGAGCAACAATCTACTTTGCCCGATTTGGATCCTATCGAATTTATCAAGATTAGAATGGATGATTTTGGATACAAACAATCAACTCTAGCAGCCGAATATGGTGATAAGGGTACTGTTAGCAAGGTATTAAACTACAAACAACCCTTGACACTAACAATGATTAGAAAGTTTAGTAAGCTATTGCGTATTCCTGCGGACGTATTAATAAAAGAATATACTTTACAGCATTAGTAGCTTACCAAGTACAAATTCCTCCTTCAAAAAATCATTTCCTCCCCCCTCATTACACCTCCAATTAAATTATTGGTTAATTTTACAAAATGTCGAAGAAAGATTCAATGATAATAGGACGTCAACCACTGGTGGAAGCACTGCAAAGTGGTAGGGCTATTGATAAGATATTGGTACAAAAGAATGCGAGTGGAGATGTGTTGTCGCAAATTAGAGCGCTCAGCAAAGAGTATGATATTCCTGTGCAAATGGTGCCTTCCGAAAAGCTAAACTATATGACACGCGCCAATCACCAAGGCGTAATTGCTCTCGCGGCATTGGTGGAATACCAAGATTTGGATAGTGTGTTGGAAGAGATAGAAGAAAAGGGTGAGGTTCCTCTTTTTATAATGCTGGATGGCATAACTGATGTTCGTAACATTGGTGCCATCGCCCGTAGTGCCTTTTGCTGTGGGGCGCAAGCAATTATTATTCCCGATAAAGGTGTTGGCGCATTGAATGAAGAAGCAATAAAAAGCAGTGCAGGTGCGCTGGAACATATTCATATTATCCGTGTAAATAGCCTGATAAAAGCAGTTGATAGTCTTCGCGAAAAGGGTATTGCTGTATATACCAGCGAAATGAAAGCGACCAAAAAGATATATGAACTACCACTAAAAGAACCTTGTTGTATTATTATGGGAAATGAGGAACGTGGAGTGCAACCTTATCTAGCCAAGGCGGCAGACGAATTCTTTTCGATACCGATGGTTACCAAATTCGATTCATTTAATGTGTCTGTAGCTGCAGGAATCATTTTGTATGAGACGATGAAACAAAGAATAGTTATAAGTTATAAGTTATGAGTTATGAATTATGAGTTATTAGTACTTGGTTATAACTCATGACTTATAATTCATAACTCATAACTTACTTTTGCCCACTTAAAAATTAATTTATCAGAAATATGGATATTAGAAATAACTGGACGCTAGAAGAAATACAAGAGATATACAATAGTCCTTTGTTGGAGTTGATATATAAAGCGGCTTCTTTACACAGAAAATATAATGATACTGCAGAAGTACAGGTTTGTACTTTGTTGAGCATCAAAACGGGTGGATGTAGTGAAGATTGCGCTTATTGTCCGCAGGCTGCTCGCTACGATACAGGCGTGAATGTGCAGGCATTAATGAAGAAAGAGGACGTATTGGAATATGCACAGAAAGCAAAAGATGCTGGTAGTACCCGCTTTTGCATGGGTGCTGCCTGGAGAGAAGTACGTGACAACAAAGATTTTGACCGTGTATTGGATATGGTGAAAGGCGTGAACCAAATGGGTATGGAAGTGTGTTGTACGCTGGGCATGCTTACCGAAACACAAGCACAGAAACTGGCAGATGCAGGACTTTATGCGTACAACCACAACCTTGATACAAGTAAAGAACATTACGAAGAGATTATTACCACAAGAACTTTTGAGGATAGAATAGAAACATTGGATAACGTGCGCAAAGCGGGTGTATCTGTTTGTTGCGGCGGTATTATTGGTCTTGGCGAAACACATGCTGATAGGATTAAAATGTTGCACACTTTGGCAACAATGGAAACACATCCTGAGAGTGTGCCTATCAATGCACTTGTCCCAATAAAGGGTACACCATTGGCTAACAATGAGAAAGTTGACATTTGGGATATGGTACGTATGATTGGTACTGCAAGGATATTGATGCCTGCAACAATGGTGCGGTTGAGTGCCGGCAGAACCGATATGAGTATTGCCGAGCAAGCCTTGTGTTTTATGGCTGGCGCTAATTCAATCTTTGCTGGTGACAAACTTTTGACAACACCAAACCCTAGCTTTGACGAAGACAATATGATGTTCCAGTTGCTGGGATTGCAACCACGTAAAGCTTTTAAAGAAGAGAAGCAATATCTGCATGAAATGGTTGAAGCTTAAAAAGATTCTCCTCTATCATCTATTATGGATTATTTCGAGTTATTCAACATCCCAGTTAGTCTTTTTGTAGATGCCTCCAGCATTAAGAAAAAGTTCTATGAACTGAGCAGAAAGTATCACCCCGATTTCTTCTCTAACACTTCAGAAGAGGAACAGTCGGAAGCATTGGAGATGTCTGCATTGCTGAATAAAGCATTAAAGACCTTGAGTAATGCTGATGAAACGATTAAGTATGTATTGCAACTAAAAGGGCTGTTGGAGGAAGAAGAAAAGTATCAGTTACCTCCCGACTTCCTGATGGATGTGATGGATATTAACGAACAATTGATGGATGCAAAAATGGATGGGGACGAAGCAAAAACAACTGCCTTGAAAGAACAGATTGCAAACCTTCAAATTGAGATTTATGAACCTGTTAAAAGCATTGTGGAATCTTATCAGGAAGGTATTACTTCCGAAAAAGAGTTGTTGCAAGTAAAGAAATATTACTTCCAAAAGAAGTATTTAGCAAGGATGCTTTCTACAATCGGAGGATAATTACAAATACTATCACTAAAATAATTCCTTTATCTCTTGGATATTAAGCTATAATCCCCCTATATTTGCACCCCAATTCAATAATGCCCAGATGGCGGAATTGGTAGACGCAGCAGACTCAAAATCTGCCGTTCGCAAGGATGTGCAGGTTCGATTCCTGTTCTGGGCACAAAAAAGCTTCTGATTAATTTCGGGAGCTTTTTTAATTTTAGGATTCTTCTGTTGTAGTAAGAAACAAAAAAGAAGGTCACATTCATACAATTTTGATAAAACATAACCCTTCTGCGAATATTTCCAATAAATTGCATCCCTTAATCTAAAACAATGGACAAAGCACCTCTGGTAGGCATCGTAATGGGTAGTGATAGTGACTTGAATGTTATGCAAGCAGCAGCTGAAATTCTGCAGCAATTTAATATTCCAATAGAACTTACAGTCGTTTCTGCACACAGAACCCCTTTACGCATGGTAGACTACGCCACAACCGCACAACAGCGTGGCCTGAAAGTAATTATTGCAGGTGCAGGCGGTGCAGCACATCTTCCTGGTATGATTGCTAGCATTACCACACTCCCTGTAATTGGTGTACCTATCAAGTCTAGTAATTCAATCGATGGTTGGGATAGTGTGTTGAGTATTCTCCAGATGCCCAATGGTGTGCCCGTTGCTACTGTTGCTTTGAATGCAGCAAAGAATGCGGGAATACTAGCTGCACAAATCATAGGCACATCCAATAAAGAAACTAATGCTGCAATTCACGCATACAAAACCTTATTACAGGAGGAGGTATTAGAAAAAGTAGAGACCTTGAAGCAGAAATTCTTCAATAGTTACGATAGATAAGTGAATAGTATTAGCTTTTCTTTTTCAGCATTCTTTGCAGTTCGCCTGTACTGTCGTGTCTCATTAATATACTAAATAATTCTGCAGTAGCTAGTGCATCATCTGATGCACGGTGATGTCCCTTTAGCTTGATGTTTAATTCCTGACAAAGTGTTCCAAGTCCATACTTGGGAAGCCCCGGGAATATCTTCTTTGCATACTTAATAGTACAGATTTTGTGGGTACCCAGATTAAACCCTGCTGAAGCTAATTGCTGCTTTACAATAGGATAATCAAAACTTACATTGTGTGCTACAAAGATTCTGTCTTTTAACAGGTTGAAGATATTAGGCGCCAGTTGCTCAAACAGGGGGGCTGAAGCTACCATCTCGTCCGTAATTCCTGTAAGAGTCTGCACATATTTTTGTATAGGCAAACAAGGGTTTACCAAGGTTGCGAACTTACCTTCAATTTCATTGCCATTGTACAATACAATCGCTATTTCAGTGATGTTATTAGCCCCTACCTGGCCTCCGGTGGTCTCAATATCTACAATCGCAAACATTTGTGGTAATTTTATTATTGTACATTCAATACGAAACTCTAGATCATCAACCCTCTAAAAGCGGTACAATATCCAATAATAAACTGTAATAAAAAAATATTACCTAGATATGAGCAACTTTTAAGTGATAAAGTAGCGAATTATCAATTATGAATTACCAATAGTTTTCGAGTCACAATCCCTGAATTACCACTCACCTTGATGTAATAGTTTCCTGCTGGGAGCTTCGAAGTTTCTATCTGATAAGTATTACCAGTTTGTAAACTCATTTGCTTGCTCTCCACAATCCTGCCCATCACATCGGATAATACTACTGTTACCTCTTTTTCATCTGAATTAAACAACAAAGTGGCTTTAGCATTGGCAGGATTGGGCAATATCGTAAACATATTCTTCGATGCGGGTATCTGAACCGTCTGTACGCTCGAATAGGTAATACTTCCATCTGCATCTTCAATCAGAAGCCTGTAGTAGTTCACCCCAGTTTGTACAGCAATATTATCTACTGAATAAGTATTATTACCTGTTGTTTTCTTTGCATTTACATTACTGATGTCATTCCAGTTATTACCATCTGTACTGGATTGAATTGTAAATGATTGTGTATTTAGTTCATTGGCAGTAACCCATTTCAGTTGTACTGAATTACTGACTAAAGTAGCTTTAAAACTAATCAGTTTCAATGGCAATGCAGTATCACCCGGCTGGGTGAGTAGTAAAGAAAACGCCTGTGTTCCGCCATTCAAAGTGCCTTTGTTAGATACTTGTATCGTGTAGGTATCGCCTTTGTTTACATTGTCTATCACCACCTGCTCCACATTATCAAGTGCATTATCTCCTTTAGTAGCTGCGGCAGCAGGAACAGCAGGATTCAGTACCCAGGGATAATAGATAACCCCATTTTTGATGATTCTCAAATCCAGATCATTCACTAACTCAGCAATGGGCTTATTTTTTGAGTCAACAACTGTTACTGGTCCTGCTGGGTCAGTCCAGGATAGGGTAGCCTTTAGTTTACCACTTCCTGTTGCGGTAAAAGTTTTCGAATAGGTCTGCGCATTAGTCAACAAATCCTCTACTATAATATGCTTGGAAGTAGTGGCATTCTTAGTTGAATTGGACACCTTTATTGCCTCTGCTGCCAACTGATTATTTAATATTCCCCAACCAAACTGATAATCTGGCCCCGGTGATCCCCCCGCTTCATTGGCAGTATGTATCCCAAGTCCTTTCAAGGTTGCAGCACGCATGAAGTTGCCACTATGTAAACGTGAATAATACTCCTGCAACAAAAACAAAGCCCCGGTTATGCTAGGTGCGGCTTGTGAAGTGCCGCTGTAATTATCATAGGAACTGTCGTTATAATTCACACACGAAAGCACATATACGCCATCACCCACTAGGTCTGGTTTAATGCGCCCATCATTAGTGGGTCCCCAACTGCTGAACTTACTCATCACTGCATCGCTTGGTTGTGTGTACCCGCTTTTAATAGGATAAATAGCTCCTACTGTAAGAATATTCTTTGCATTATTGTAGGTAGGAATGGTCTGATAACCATCATTATTAGAAATTCCATCGGGTCGGTTACCTTGTTGCAAAACACCATTGCTGTCATAGTAGTCATAAGTAGCCCCCACTGCAGGCCCATTTTCATCTCGGTAGTTTCCCGAAGCACTCACACGCAGGTAATAAGGTGCATTGTAAGCAATATCATCCAACGTAGCAGCATCTCTATTGTAGTACCCAAAATTATAATCTACCGAGTCACCATATTTACCCATAAACACCCAGGCTCCATAGAAATTACTGAATACCCAACCACATTGATCGCCATAGGAATGATTGGATAATAGTAAGTTCTTGGACTGTTCCGTTACCTGTGCTATATCATCCCCCATAGAGATACTATAGGTGAGAATACCCTGCAATCCGTTTGCCATCCCTTTTGCGAGTGGATTTTTACCCGTTGCGATCATCGTTCCTGTCACATGGGTGGCATGTTCCGATCCTCCCCCATTATTATAAGAACTATCCATCCTTGTAATCCTTCCAACCAGTTCATGATGCGTTTCCAGAACACGTCCTCCGTCCCAAACACCTAGCTTATTTTTCATATTAGCAGATGATCCATTCAGCTTCAATCCACTACTTCCACCCGGCCACAAAGAAGTAGTATTTATTGTTGCAGCAGCATCCGAATTGTTGAAAGTGGTATAATACCTTGGGTGATTGTTTTCATCTACGCCCACCAACCTAATGTAACCTTTTCCTTTCAAACTTTCTTCCATAGGCCAATGCTTCAGTTTGGCCATAGCAACAGCTTTGAACCGATTATTCTCAGCCAATGTCTTACGCTCATCTGCTATCTTATCCAACGCTTTTTTGTTGGTGAACATTTGCGCATTGGCACTCAAAGCAAAGGCAATCAGCAGCAAGGAAAAAAGAATATATCTACGCATAAATTTATTTTCTTGTATTAATACAAAGCAACCCACCCAAAAGATTATATCTATGATGATATAAATCTACACAAACGCTGTTTCTATTCTAAAACAACAAATTGAACCACAATATTATCAAATAATCAAACTATAAGCCAAAGAAAAGCGTTGGCAAACAAAAAAGGTTAGACTATAAAGCCTAACCTTTCAATTGTTTTGTGGTCTCAACAGGGATCGAACCTGTATCTAGAGTTTAGGAAACGCCTATTCTATCCATTGAACTATGAGACCGACAAGGCGACAAAAATAATGGTTCTGTCACTATAATGCTTTATTAAGTTTCACTTTTTATTTTACCCTTGTTTCAAGCTATTCACACAGGGCAAACGCATTAAAATTAATTGGATTAAATATACCACATAGTATACATTAAGGAAACGCTTCGCTTTAAGGCCACATAGACGGGGATATACAAGCTTACAACGCTATGTGACCTTAAAGCGGAGCGTTTTATCTGCCTGTAATAATAAAATCTATGTGCCTACTGTGGCTATGTGGTATAAAAAATCAAATTCGTTTGCTCTGGCTATTTACAAGCTACATTTCCTGATGGCTAAATAAACTCTCCTTATATTTGGCGCCTAATAGTTGAGTATGAAGTTTTATTATTTGTTAATCAGGTACCGTTTCTGGCTAAGTCTTGCAGCATTATTTATTGGTATCCTTCTGAATGTAACAGGTTCTGCTGGTTTTTGGCCGGCTTCTCCATTGTATTTCTTAGGCGTAATTGGATTGCTTAGTCACTTCTTTATTGGCCCTCTTCGCTTGGTGGAACAATATATGGAATCGGGTGATGTAGAAGAAGTAGAAAAGATTTTGAAGCTGGTATGGTATCCAAACTTATTGTATAAGCCTATCCGCAGTGGTTATTATACCATTAAAGGTAACTTGTCTATGATGAATAAAGACTTTGATGGTGCTGAGAAATACCTGAAACAAAGTTCTAACATCGGTACTGCAATGCCTCATGCCGAAAGCTCCAACAAATTACAATTGGGTATGATGGCCATGCAAAAAGGCGATTATAAAACTGCAGAAGGTTATTACAGAGCTGCGCTTCGTTTGGGCTTTGCCGATAAAGACAGTGAAGCTGTAGCGTATATGAGTATGGCGCAGATATTTATGCAGAAGCGTCAGTTTAAAGCAGGCAGGGACTTTTTTAGAAAAGCAAAAGACTGTAAACCTAAGAGCAAACAGATTATCGATCAGATAAAAGAGATGGATAAGTATATGTCTAGAGTACAATAAAAGAAATATGAAGTATGAAATATGAAATATGAGATATGAGATATTAAGTATGAAATACAAAAAAGCCCTTGAAGATTTACTCCAAGGGCTTTTCTATTTTACTAGAAGCTAAAAT
>CANGFK010000098.1 GCA_947452925.1 Chitinophagaceae bacterium
ATTGGGGCTGTGAGATATGTACGGTTGACCATTCTTCAGCCCATAAAACCTACTTTAATTGCTAATTCAGAAACCTATTGGCGCGTAGACCCATCGTTGGCTGGTGGGGGATTGTTTTATGACCTTGCACCGCATCAACTAGACTTAGTGTATCACTTTTTTGGAAAGCCCCAACAGTATTATGGTTTTGCGCGCAACCAAGCAGGCGAATATGCCGCCGAAGACATTGTAACAGGGGTGATGTTACTCGAAAATGATGTGTTTTTTAATGGCATCTGGTGTTTTTCGGTAGCAGAAGGATTGCAGAATGATTTATTTGAAATAGAAGCCGCCAAAGGAAGAATCTCTTTTCACTTATATGGCAACGAAGCCACTGTATATAAGGATGGAAAAGAAGAAATTATAACCTTTAATCATCCAAAATACGTTCAACAGCCCATGATTGAGCAAGTGGTGCAATACTTTTTGGGTAAAGCGGATAATCCTTGCCCGGCAGCAGACGCCATAGAATCGATGAAGATTATGGAAAGCTTTGTTTATGGAGGATAGGGGAAAATAAGTACCGTTAGGTACGAAATATTGGTAGAAAATTCAATAATAAACGATACTAAAGTCCCTTTGGGGACGACATATTGATTAATAAAAGACGAAGGTGATTTATTCGTTTAATAAACTTAAAAAGGATGTCGTACCTACGGCACTTTTGACCATTCATTGGTTTGATTGCTACCAATATTTCGTACCTAACGGTACTTTAGCTGTTCATTTTAATTAAATTTGTAATACCATGGATAATAAAGATTTGAAAGAGGGTTCGATACTAGAAGAAAGAGCAAAATATCTTAGGGGCGAAGGAAAGTCTTATACTTGGGGGAGAGGTAAAAGTGATGGCTACTTATAAATCAAATAGAAAAGAACTAACAATTGATGAATTTAAAGCCTGGATTGAAGAAGCAGAGAACAAACCTACCATCTCATTACAAGAAGCAATAAATAAATGGACAAACAAAAGAATAGAACTGGAAAAATCACTTTTTTAATAGTTGCTTTTTTGCTACCAAGCCTATTATTTTCCTCATGCAACATAAAATTCAATAAGGCAGGGTGGGTGCAAGCCGAACCCGGATTTCCCCCTGAAGATAGAAAAATAATGTTGCACGATTTAGTCACAAATTATAAGTTGGTAGGGTTAAAGACTTCAGAACTTAGAAATCTTTTGGGAGAACCCGATTTTATAGACAGTAATACTGCTACATTGACTTATGAAATTGAAGAACATTATGATATGATTGACCCCGATTACCTGAAAGACTTAAAATTTCGACTTACAAAAGATTCTATAATTAAATCTTTCGAGGTAACAGAATGGAAGAAATGAAAAATCTAACATTTTCTGTGTTGCCATAGTTTATTATAAATTACCAACCATCCATTACCCTCAATTTATTTAACTTGCGCCCCGAAAGTACTCAAATGAAGAAACATAATTTTAATTCAGGGCCTTCTATACTGCCAAAAAGCGTGATGCAGCAGGCAGCAGAGGCGGTTATTGAATTTAACAACACGGGATTATCTATTCTAGAGATTGGTCACCGCACTTCTTTCTTTATAGACGTGATGGAAGAGGCAAAAGCATTGGTAAAAGAACTGATGCAACTGGATGATAGCTACGATGTACTGTTTTTGCACGGCGGCGCTACCACTCAGTTCATGCAAATACCCATGAACTTACTAGATTCGGACGAAACTGCCGCTTATTGCGACGATGGCGTATGGGGAAGTAAGGCTATCAAAGAAGCTTCTTTGTTTGGGAAGGCTATTGTGGTGGCTTCTTCCAAAGACAAGGGATATACCTACATCAACAAAGGATTTTCTGTTCCGGCAGATGCCAAATACCTCCATATTACCTCCAACAATACCGTAGAAGGCACGCAATACTTTGCGGCACCGGATGTTTCTGTACCCTTGATTGCCGATATGAGTAGCGATATATTCAGTCGTCAGTTAGATTTCAGTAAATACGCACTAATTTATGCTGGGGCACAAAAGAATATGGGTGCAGCCGGCGTAAATGTGGTGGTAGTGAAGAAAGAGATTCTAGGTAAGATTAAAAGACCTATTCCTGCCATCATGGATTATCAAAAGCACATAGAAGCAGGTTCTTTGATGAATACACCACCCGTTTTTGCAGTATATGTTGCCTTATTGACGCTTCGTTGGATAAAAGCAAGCGGTGGATTGGCAGAAATGGAACGAAGCAGCATCGAGAAGAGTAGTTTACTCTATAATACCATTGATGCATTACCACAATTCAATTGTAAAGTAGCCGTTGAGGACAGAAGCCGCATGAATGCTGTGTTCTTTTTAAACGACAGCAGCCTAGAAGCACCTTTTTTGGACCTTTGCAAACAAGAAGGAATGGTAGGCGTTAAAGGATACCGCACCGTTGGGGGAATAAGGGTGAGCATGTACAATGCTTTGCCACTAGAAAGTGTGGTAGCATTTACAGATTTGATGAAACATTTTGTAAAAAGCAAGGCATAAGGAAGGAAAATAGTGAGCTTTCTGCTGTTGCTTTATTAATCACTAACAACTAATCACTAAACACTATTATGAGCAATATTAAACCCTTCAAAGCATTACGTCCGCAGGTACAGATAGCAAAACAAGTGGCTAGCAGGCCTTACGATGTACTAAACAGTGCCGAGGCACGTGTAGAAGTACAGGGTAACCCCAATTCGTTTTTGCATATCACCAAAAGTGAGGTTAGTCTGCCAGAAAAAGTAGACATCCACAGTGCTGAAGTGTATGAAAAGGCAAAGGATAACCTGGCTACGTTTATAAGAAATAAAATTTTATTCAGGGAAGAGAAGCCTTGTTATTATATCTATCAGCTGATAATGAATGGTCGTAGCCAAACGGGTTTGGTATGCGTGAGTAGTGTGGATGATTACGAAAATGACATCATCAAGAAGCACGAATTTACGCGTCCTGAGAAAGAGTTGGATCGGATTAACCACATCAAGACTTCTGGTGCACAAACAGGGAATGTTTTCTTGGCTTATAAGAATGTAGCGGAGATAGATGCGCTTATAGACAAATGGAAAACGACCAAAACGCCGGTATATGATTTCTTAGCAGATGATGGTATACAGAATACTATCTGGTTAGTGAATGATGATAAGACCATTGCAAGTATTACTAACCTTTTCGATACGGTTGTTCCTTGCACTTACATTGCGGATGGTCACCACAGAGCTGCTTCTGCTGCAAAGGTTCGTAAAGCATTGGGAGATAAGAAAACAGAGGGTAGTGATTATTTCCTTACTACTTTATTTCCTTCCAATCAGTTGTTTATTATGGATTATAACCGTTTGGCGAAGGACTTAAATGGTTTATCTAAAGATGATTTTATTGCTGCTATCGAACAAAAGTTTACAGTAGAGAGAATTGGTATGGAAGCTTACAAACCAACAACACTTCATGAGTTTGGAATGTTTATAGATGGCGTTTGGTATAAGCTTACTGCGAAAGAAGGCACTTACACCACTGACCCAATTGGTATATTGGATGTTACCATTCTTCAAAATAATGTATTGGATGCAATATTGGGCATCAAAGACCCACGTACTGATACAAGGGTTGATTTTGTAGGTGGTATCCGTGGACTAAAAGGCTTGGAAGACCGAGTAAAAAGCGGCGATTGGGCAGTTGCGTTTAGTTTGTATCCTGTTACCATCAATCAGCTATTTGATATTGCAGACAGTGGTAATGTGATGCCTCCAAAGAGTACCTGGTTTGAACCTAAACTTAGGGATGGTGTGTTGACGCATTTGATATACGAATAGGAAAGAGTTATAAGTCGTAAGTCATAAGTATTAAGTGATAAGTCAAAAGGCGTAAGGCATAAGGCATAAGTCAAAGCATAAAAAAAGGCGGGCATCCATTTCTGGATACCTGCCAATATAATCAAACATCAATCATAGCTCATAACTAGCAAGTGATGCCTGCAATGTGGCTTTCTATGCCTACCATCACATCTCCTACCATATAAAATCCCTTGTATTGCCTTTTTTCAGGCACCCCAACAACTAGGTTGGGACGGAGATCATTATAGGTATTTTTTGTAATTGTAGCCAATAGCGTAAACTCGGTTTCTGTGCCACGCATAGAAAATAGATACAAACCATCCGTATGGTTGAATGCGTATTTAATATGAACATGACCACCTTCCAATGACAAACTTAGCCCCGGCTGTGCAGTTGCAAAATGTGTGATAACATCTGCACCAACTATACCAAGACCAATACCATAGGCTTCTGTGTACAAAGTGTTTTTCTTGATTTGTCCTGCAAGCATAACAACTCTTTCAAAAACACCCGGCAACACAGGCGTTGGCGCACCCGAAGGTGCAACAAACGCAGCAAAAGCCAATGGCGTTGTTGTTTGTGGGCCATCACGTAACGAATCCTTATTTGCAGTGCAAGTTTGGGAGAACGTATGTGCGGCTTCTAACAACAATAGGTCGTAATGAAAGGCAGCCGCATCGTTCGACAATGAAGTGTTTTGAGCTGGTAGTATGTTAAAACCAGCTGGCAAAGCCGCTACTTTAGTAACATAATTACTCAACCAAACATCACGTTCATTATCGCCGTGTGGCAAATAATATTCCTTTTGCATATTGTTTCCTATTAATCCGTGAAAAAATAAGTGCTTGTCTCGGTGTGCACACCCCACTGCTTGAAGATAATTTGCGTTGGCTAATTGGCACCGTATAACCTTATCTCGCAGGGTGTTTGAAGGCGGATTTCATTTTTTTGTATCTAAGTAATGAAAATCCTGGTGTTTTTCGCTTCTCCCAACCATCTGGCCATATCTCCCAACGACCTGGCTACGTGGCTGGGTCACCTGGCCATATCTTCCAGTCGTCTGGCTATATGGCCGAACCGTCTGGCTATATCTTCCAACGACCTGGCTACGTGGCTGGGTCATCTGGCCATCTCTTCCAATCGCTTGGCTATATGGCTGAACCGTCTGGCTATGTCTTCCAATGACCTGGCTATGTATAAAAGCCATCCTGAAAGACGAAATTGTGGTTGAAAGAAGCGATTTTTATATCCTGTGAAGCCGCTAAGAGTCCCAAATTAGTGTGGCGGGTAGCGTTGGATAACCGTAGAAATGCAGAATGGGTGACATTTAGCAACCGTGAGATGAATAGTTTTCTTTGAGTTGGTGAAGTTATGGGGGGAATGAGGGAATGGAGGAGAAAGATTTGACAACTTTCAAAAAGTTGTCAAATCTGGTGTGGAATATTATATTTACAAAAGAAAAAACAATTCGTTATGCCAATCAAATCAATAATCGGGTTATTAGCTTTAGTCTCTTTACTTATTTCCTGCAATCAGAAAGAGAAAGTTGAAGCCAATATTAATAGGTATACAAATGTTGTATTAGTACAATCAGAAATGGTGGTTGAAAGTAGTATCAAAAAAACAATTCATCTTATGAACGAAAGGCTGAATACACCTTGGGCAAGAGATACAACTTTAGTATATAAGCCAAAAGCGGATTCTGCTATTGCAATAGGAAATAACATGATTAATTATTTAGAGGCTCTTTTAGAAAGAGTAAAAAATAAAGAAGAATGGGATAATAGAGATAGTTTGTTCGAGAAACTAAAAGCGTATGAAAGAGATATATTAAAAATTGATACTAGGGCCAACCAAATATTTGAAGAAGTAATACTCACTATAGACACAGCAAATGACTTTGCACATATGAATAGAGAGCAATTTTATAATCATTTTTTGTACAGAGTTAATAAAAGTCAAATTGCAATTGTTCTAAACTCTTTGAAACAGGATATTTTAAATAACGAGTTTAAAATGGTACACTATTTTGATATGCAATGTGATATTAGTTTTGAAGGTTATTACAAGATAACGCCTATAATTATTCAAAATTCGATACATTTCAAACAAAACGATGAACTTGAAATAACAGCAGGAATTGGTGCTTTTAGTTCTCACTCGAAACCTGAATTTAATATCAATAATAAGAAGTTGGGAATTGAACCAGATGGTACTTTTCGATATAAAATGAAGGTATCTAATGAAAGAGGGAAACATATAGTGCCAGTAAAGGTTACTTTCAATTCGATGTATGGAAAAGCCCAAGAAGAAACACACAATGTGATTTATTATGTAGAGTAGCCAACTTTTTTTATGGAATAAATGCCTCTTTGTATCTAAATAGTACAAATAGTATTCATTTCTAAAAATAAGTTTATGGCAGAGATAATGTCCTCCAGCAATTCGAGAGATGGAAGGGTTGGAAAAAGAAGAATCCAGAAATCGACAAGGGTAGACCTCACCCCCATGGTAGATTTAGGTTTTTTGCTCATCACCTTTTTCATCTTCACCACCACCCTTTCCTCACAGATGGCACTCGACCTCAACATGCCGCACGATGGCAACAGTATGCCAGTAAAAAACTCCGGGGCACTCACCATCTTGTTAGGAAAAGAGAATAATGTATACTATTACGAAGGAAACCTCCTGCCCAATGCGTCCAACTTCAAAGCCTCTTCCTTCAAAAACATCCGTCAAGTATTGATTGCAAAAAAGAAAATGGTGGCGGCAAAAGATATGTTTGTCATCATCAAACCCAGCGATGGCAGCAACTACAGAAACGTGGTAGACATGTTGGATGAGATGGACATCAACGTAATAACGCACTATGCTTTGGACAACATTACCAACGACGAAAACAAACTATTGGAGACAACCGAGAACAAAGCAGGGCTTTTGTAGGTTGAATTGTCAACAAAATTGGTGTGTTCTAAAACAATACCTCAGATAAATTTTTTATGCAAATGAGCTGGTTTGTCTTTTTTATTGAAAGATATTATCTATAATTGCAGCGAACAATAAACCTTTCATCACAAAAAAAATTAAAATGCTACTAAAAACTAAAATGCTCTACTCCCTGTCGTATGTTGGTATAGGGATGCTTCTCTCCCTCAATTCGATGGCACAAAAAAGTAATTATGCCGATGTTAACGCTGTTGTGCTTGGTATGAAGGCGGGTATTAATAGCTCGAACCTTAAAATTTCACAAGGTGGGCTTTCTGTTTCCGGAAGCTCTGTTGCAGGATTTTCTGGTGGTTTTTATCTTCAAAAGAAACTTGCCCCCAACTTTTTTATACAACCAGAATTGTTGTTTGAACAAGGTGGTACAAAGCTTTCTGTACAAGAGTCAACAGGAACGATAACAGAAACGATGGCGCTTAATTATTTGAATTTGCCAATACTCGCCAAATATACTTTTCCCAATTCTGGTTTTTCTGTATTGGGTGGGCCGCAAATTGGGTACTTGCTAAGTGCAAAGGCTACTGTCGCTGTTACTGGTCAACCTGAACTTACCAATAGCTCGGATTCGTCCTACAAGAAAGTAAATCTTAGCTTTGTTATTGGTGCAGAGTATGCCATTACGCCACAGTTCAATATTTCTTTACGTTATTTTGGAGGCTTAACAACGATTGCCAAAAGCGAACAAGGGTATGATAATATGGGCAATCCAACAACAGTAAATCCTGATGCCAAAACTTCGGGCATAGCACTTACCGTTGGATATAATTTTAAATAGAATAGATTGAACGGTCAACAACCTTTTGAAGGTTGTTGACCATATCGTAAAGCAAGCACTACCTAGAAATTATAGCCAAAGCTGATGTAAATATCCAGACCAAGTGGCTGTGTGAAAGTAGTATAAGGCATGGCACCCACCCTAAAACAAAAGCCGCCAGCTACAGGCTGACTACGATAGCCGAGGGTCATGGAAGTGAGTGGTATTGTTTTGCTGTCCACAACATCTACTCCATAAATTCGGGTGGTGTTGGTGTAAAACGGACTTTGATTGTTTTGGTTGTTATTTACAAATATGAGGGACTGATTCAAACCAAATTCGAAGTATCGTCCCTTTCTTCCACCTAGAAAATTCACGCCAACTGGAACAGAAACAAGATTGTAATCGCTAGAGTTGAGGTAACCAATGCCTCCTCTAAAACCCCATCCATCAGATTGTTTGTTAAAACGCCTGTCGTAGTTGAAGGAGATTACTCCGGGACCACCCAATTCAAAAAATACAACTTGTGGTTCACGGTCAGTGAAAGTTTTGTGTTTTGCTTCTCTCTTCAGGTAAACCGTGTCTTGTGCAGTAGCAACATACGAAAAGAAGCAAAGGGCGGCAAGGGCAAATAGCTTAGTCATAATAGTTTTTTTTCAAAAATAAGGAATTGTACTTTCTGTAATGTATTTTTTGTTTGGAGAAAATAATCTAAAACTGCAAGTAGATAGGTTTTATCACATCGGCTTGTTTGAACTGAATGGCGATGTATAGGCAGATGAAGAAGTAAATAATCTTGAGGGCTAAGGGCATCCGTACCACCAGTTGCTTGAAACTGATTTCTCTTTTATTGCTGATGCTATGAAGGGCAAAAGCAATCAGTAGCATCACAAATACAGGCCAGTAGGCGGGCATCATCACCTTTAATAACTTGGGTTGGAAGTTGGTGAAAATCTGATTGAGCATCGTTCCGCTATCGCTGAAAGTATTGCAACGGAAGAAAATCCAGCAGAGACAAACAAAATGAAACGTGATGATGGTAGCGAGTGCATTGGTAGCAATGCGTGAACCGGGTAGGATGACCAAATGTTTTCTGCCAAAGCTGTTGCGCAGTTTTTCCAAAGCAAGTGCGCCACCGTGTAAGGCACCCCAGAAGATAAAGTTCCAGCTTGCACCGTGCCAGAAACCGCCAATAAGCATGGTTAGAAAAAGGTTTCTGTACGTGTTGAACTTGCCATTGCGGCTTCCACCTAGCGGGATATAGACATAATCTCTCAGCCACGAAGAGAGCGAAATATGCCAACGCCTCCAAAACTCGGTGAGGGTAGAAGACTGATAAGGAGAGAGGAAGTTGATGTTGATGTCAAAACCCATCCATTTAGCAATGCCAATAGCAATATCTGAATAGCCAGAGAAATCGCAATAGATAACCATTGCATAACCATAAACCGCCAACAAACACTCGATGCCGGTATGCAAGGAAGGGTTTTCAAATACATGGATGACGTAGTTTGCATTGATGAAATCGCTGATGACCACCTTTTTTATAATCCCAGCGGTTATGAGGTACAAGCCTTCGCCTACTTGCTCGTTGGTAACAAAAGGTTCTTTGTTTATCTGCGGAATAAAGTCTGCAGCACGCACAATAGGGCCCATCATCAACTTAGGAAAAAAGGAAAGGAAAAAGAGGTAATCTATAAATTTATTTACTGGTTTGAAATCTCCTTTATAGACATCCACCGTATAACTAAGGTTCTCGAAAGTGTAGAAGGAGATACCCACAGGGAGTATCAGTTTTAGATAATTGATCTGATGGGTAGAGAAATCGTTGACAATGCCAATGAAGAAGTTGGTATATTTGAAATAGACCAACAACCCTAGGTTTACCAAGATGCTACAAACAAGCAACGCCTTCCTTGCACCTTTTTTGGTGCTTTTGTAAATGGAATGGCTGATGTTATAATCGAAAACAGCTGCCAGCAAAATGAACCCAACATACCAACCACAGGTTTTATAAAAGAAATAC
>CANGFK010000099.1 GCA_947452925.1 Chitinophagaceae bacterium
ACTTTTTGATGAATAATTGCAGTCGATAAATCAATTAATAAACACTTTTAATACACTTTATAATGCAACAAACAGTTAAAACACTCCGCACACTTGGTTTTATTTTGGTACTAAGTCTTTGTTTAACAAACCTCTCCAAGGCTCAGTCCCCTGCAGATGATCCGGGAATTGGTGGGCCAGGTAGCCCTAGTGTAGGTGTTGGTGGTGATGGTAGTCCTGTTGTACCTTTTGATGGCGGCATGAGTTTGATGCTAGCTGCAAGTGGTATTAGCTATGCAGCTAGAACTTTAAAGAATAAAAAGAAAGCTTAGTGCATTCTTGCTTCTATTGTTTAAATAGCGGTGCATCGGTATACCCTTTTTTCAAACCCTAATACTCAAAATACAATCAGCCATCGACTTGTCGGTGGCTGTTGTATTAACATTGGTTTGAAGGGTATACATTAAGGTATAATTCTATTGTAAAAGAATATCATTTAATGAAAAACTAAACAAATAAGCATGATCAGTTTTAATAAAATACGTCTGACCTTATTAATTGTAGCCTCCTTACCTTTCTTTTCCAAAGCCCAACAAAAGCCTGTAGAAATAAATGGGGTATTCCCACAAATGACGGTAGTCAGCGATCACCTCAACCGGTCCGAAGCTGGTATTGGTGCGTTGCTACCTTGGGCCAATAAGCTTTGGGCGGTAGGATATGTTGCTCATATTCATGGCTCCGGGGTTGGTTTGTATGAAATTAGCGACGATATGACGAGTCGCAAGCACCCTATGAGTCATACCGGCACCTATGCCAACCGGTATATTCACAATAAATCCAATCAAGCCATCATCGGGCCTTATGTTATTGATACTTCGGGAAATGTGCGTATAATAGACGACATCAAAAACTATCGTTTGTGTGCTACCATGCAACATTTAACCAGGCCCGACTCGATGGTGTACTTTCTTACCATGGAAGGCTTTTTGTTCGAAACAAATGTATATACCCTTAAAAGTACCAGGCTGTTTGACCTGGTAAAAGAACTAGACATCCCCAAGAGTGCGCAAGTACATTTTAAAAATGGGTACACCAATGACGGGAAAGTATTTGTGGCCAACAACTCTTACTACGAAGAAGAGTTTCAAGGCAAGCGATCTGCGGGCAGATTGGCACAGTGGGATGGCCGCACATGGACCATTATTGATAAGAACCCTTATGTGGAGATTGCGGGCAAAAACTGGTCGGCCAAAGATTATGGCGACCCTATGTACGCAACAGGCTGGGACAGAAGTTCGGTCATCCTGAAGTTTTATAAGAAAGGAATCTGGAAAACGTATCGGTTACCTAAGTCCGATTACTCCTACGATCACGCTTGGAACACCGAATGGATGCGGATAAGAGATGCCATCACCGAGCGTTTTCTGATGGATGTTCACGGTACCTTCTTCGAAATGCCTTGCCTGTCCTACAATGGAAACATCATGGGCATACGCCCCATCTGTACACACTTAAGGATTGTGCCCGACTTTGTATCGTGGCGTGGCATGTTTGTAATGGGCAGCGATATGACCGATAATGCTAGTGGGCAGCCACAGTCGGGCTTATGGTTTGGCAATATAGATGACCTATGGAAGTTTGGTAAACCCAAAGGAATTGGCGGACCTTGGTATAATACCCAACTGAAAGCAGGCGAAGTATCCGATCCATATCTGATGAATGGGTATGACCAGAAGACCGTACATATTACCAATCATAGCAGCAAAGACATTGAGGTTACATTGGAAGTCGACTATCTGAGTAACGATACCTGGAACAAGTATAAAACCATCAAAGTGCCTGCAGGTGGTTATGTTTATCAGGTGATCGAAAATGGCTTCTCGGCACAATGGGTTCGGGCGCGTATAGATAAAGAAGCAGCGGTTACTTTGCAGTTTATTTACAATTGAGGGTTTAAACTACTTTATTTTCTTTGTGTCTTGTGCAAATACCTTTGAATTCATTGTAGTTAATTTAAAAACAGAAAAATGAAGTTTAAGTTAATGATTGTTTGTCTGTGTATGAATGCGGTTGCTTTTGCACAGTCTACCCTTTTTCATAAGGGCGACAGGGTTTGTTTTGTTGGGAATAGTATTACGAGTAATGGTGAGTTCTATCACAACATACTATTGTATTATGTTACCCGTTTTCCCGACCAACCTGTTACGTTTTTTAATTGTGGAATATCGGGCGATGTCTGTAGCGGTGTGTTGAAGCGCATGGACGAAGATGTATTAAGCCATCAACCAACGCATGCTGTTATTAAACTAGGGATGAATGATGTGATGCGTGGTTTATACAGCCTCTACCCTACTACCAATGCAGATACGCTTGCCAAGCGGGAGGAAGCCATCAGCACTTACAAGGTTCGTTTGGATAGTATCATCAATATATTCTTATCGAGAGGCATTAAAGTTATCTTACAGAAGCCTACGGACTATGACCAGACTGGAAAGCAGAAAGTAGTTAATAACTATGGTGTAAATGATGCCTTAAAGCGTTGTGCAGACTATATACAGTCTTTGGCAGACAAATACAAGCTACCTGTTGTGGACTATTGGACAATTCTGCACGACATCAATGCGGAGGTTCAGCAGAAAGATTCCATGGCTACTATCATCGGGCCAGACAGGGTGCATCCGGGTAGTGCAGGGCACCTGATTATGGCCTATCAGTTCTTAAAAACAACCCATGCCCCTCAGTATGTTTCGGAAATAGTGGTTGATCATAAAAAGAACCAGTGCAAGAATGCAGTGGTTACAGACTTTGTACAAGGAAAAGATGGTTGTAGCTTTAAAGTAAAGGAAAATGCGTTGCCTTTCCCTACTTCCGAAGGGCAAAAGCAAGGGCTCGAATTAATACCTTTTGTAAATGATTTATCTGTGGAGAAACTTATTATCAAGAATGCAGGCACCACCAATGAATTGAGGATTGATACTTCTCTCATAGGCACTTTTAGCAAGGAAGAATTGGCAAAGGGAATCAATCTTTCTTTGTATAAAAATACGCCACAATTTAAACAAGCCCTTCAGGTAAAGGACACTTTAAACAAGATGTGGAAAGCAGTTTCCGACTTACGCACTATCGAATATGTAGAATTTAAGTTCTTGTCTTATTACAAAGGCAACAAAGATAATATGCCAGAAATAAAGGAATATCTGGACAATTTATATAAAACTAAGCTCTCTAATACCCCTTATTACAAAACACAGTTTGACAGGTATTATATTGTTAAGGCCAATCAAAAGCAGTTGCTGCAAGACTTCGATGCCTACAGAGAAGATGCCTACAAAATAGCACAACCAAAACAACATACTTTTATAATTAAATCGATTAATTAATTGAAAATGAAAAGAATATTAATAGTAGCCTCCGTATTTATTTTCCTTTCTTCCAATGCACAAGTTACCCAACGCAATCTTTTGCTGAATAAATATACTCAGGCAGATATCAGTCAATCTATTATTCCGATAGATAAATTTAAGCCCTTCCCTGTTACGCCCGAAGAATGGAAACAACAAGTACCCGACAGTATTTTAGTAAAACTAATAAAGGATGGCGAACGTGGATTGAAGTTCAGGTTCAATTCGGTTTCATTCAGTTCGGTACTAGCGTATAAAAAAAATGGCAACCGGTCTATTTATGAAGACCAGTCATATATTAAAAGAACAACTCTTACGCAATTGGCAGTTGCCGAAAGTATTGAAGGTAAAGGGCGGTTTATGGATGCCATTATGGAAGGATTGTGGTCTATCTGTGAGGAAAGTTATTGGGGCGTGCCAGCACACATTCCCGGTACACAAGGCATTGCAGATATCGAAAACCCTGTGGTAGAACTATTTACTGCCGAAACAGCGACCACCTTAGGACTAGTCAATTATTTTGTTGGAAATAAGTTGGATGCAGTTAGTCCGCTTTTGCGCAAGCGACTGGTATTTGAGGTTAATAAACGCTTCTTTAAGCCTTTAATAGCGAATCTGGATACCTACGGATATCTGAAAAAGGATTTAAAAGTAAATAACTGGAACCCTTGGATTATGAGCAACTTTATTGCAACAAATCTATTAGTAGAAAAAGACCTAGCTAAACGTAGTGAAATGTTATATGATGGATTGAAAGGGGTTGATAGATATTTTAACGGTTTAGGCGATGATGGTGGCTGCGACGAAGGCGCTCATTACTGGGATGCTGCCGGTGCTAGTGCATTCGACTGCTTGGAATGGGCACAAAAAGGAACCAATAACAAGGTGAATATCTTTGAGGTACCATTAATACAAAAGATGGCCTCTTACATTTATAAGATGCACATTGGTGGCGAATATTTCGTAAACATTGGTGATGGTGAACCTACCATCAACAACCTCAACGGTGCTTTTCTTTACCGTTTTGGCAGCGCCGTAAACGACGAACAACTAAAACAATTTGGCTTGTGGGCAAATGCCAATTGCAAGCAGTACTTTAGTGTGGATAGTTTTCAGAAGTTCCGTTCAATAGAGAACTTTCTTTCCGTAAAGCAACTACCTGCTATAACAAAGCCTTATCAGTCTCCCGAACATGTATGGATTAATGATGTGCAGACCATGACGGCAAGAACCAAAGGCGGCTTGTTTCTAGGTACTCATGCAGGGCATAATGGCAAGAGTCATAACCACAATGATGTAGGCGATTTTCTTATTTACCTCAACGCAGAGCCTTTTATAATCGATGTAGGAAGAGGAACCTATACCGCAAAAACATTTGGACCACACCGGTATGAATTGTGGAACAACCAATCGCAATATCACAATTTGCCAACTATCAATGGAATAGGCGAACACGAGGGAAAAGAGTTTACCGCCAAAGACGTGGTGAATACAACCACTTCCAAAGAAGATAAACTAGCTATGGATATTGCAGGCACTTATCCCAAAGAAGCAGGCGTTGTGTCGTGGAAGCGGACAAACATTCTACTGAAAGACAAAGAAGAAGTGAAAGTAATAGATGAATATGTATTGGATAAGAAACCAACTTCCTTACAACAAACATTCATGACCATCTCTAAGGTAGATTTATCTCAAAAAGGAAAGGTTATATTTATTGGAGAGAAGGGCAAGTTGATATTAAGCTTTGATGAGGCAGCATTTGCAGTAAGCACAGAAAACCCTACAATGGTTGGGGCGGAGTATGCCAAGCTAAAAAGACATTGGGATAACAGGGTAATAACCAGGATACTCCTTACTGCAAAAGATCCACAAGTAAAGGGTAAGATAACCTATAGCTTCAAGAAAGGAAATTAAGTATTAACAAAAGAATTTTAATGATGAAAAGGATTAAACCGGTAATTGCAATTATAATAAGTGGCTTTGTATGCTTACAAACAACAAAGGCTCAAAGCAAAATTGACATGAAGGAGGTAATAAAAATAACCACTTCACAATATGCCCATGCAGTAAATGAATACAACGATAGCACTCGTTTTCCTCGTAGCACCAAGCCCGATGGATCTCTGTATAGTGTAAATAGCAAGGATTGGTGCAGTGGATTCTTTCCCGCGTCTTTGTGGTTATTATATGATTTAACCAAGGATAACTTTTATAAGAAAGCTGCTATTAAATGGAGTGTTGCACTAGAAAAAGAACAGTACAACACCACCACACATGATCTTGGGTTTATGATGTACCTACCTTTTGGAGCAGGATTAAAGGACACCAAGAGTGAGGCTTATAAACAGATTATTATTCAGTCTGCAAAGTCATTGGCAACAAGGTTTCATCCCAAAGCTAGCGTGATTAGGTCTTGGGATTTTGGCTCATGGCAATATCCGGTTATCATTGATAATATGATGAATCTTGAGTTATTATTTGAGGCGAGTAAATTGAGTGGTGATGATACTTACCGAAATATTGCCATCAAACATGCCGACCATGATATGGAGAATCATTTCAGGAAAGATTATAGTTCCTATCACGTTGTGGATTATGATAGTATCACAGGAATAGCGATAAAGAAACAAACCAATCAAGGATATGCCGATGAATCTGCTTGGGCAAGGGGGCAAGCTTGGGGATTGTATGGCTTTACGGTAATGTATCGTTATACACACGATAAAAAGTATCTGGATCAGGCGAATCATATTGCTGATTTTATATTGGATCATCCCAACTATCCCAAAGATGGGGTACCTTATTGGGATTTTAATGATCCTAAAATACCAAATACCTACCGTGATGCTTCTGCAGGGGCAGTAATAGCTTCTGCCTTATTTGAATTAAAGAATTATGTAGGGAAGGAAAAGAGCGAGTGTTATTTTAAGCAAGCCGAAAAGATACTTTCCACACTTTCTAACCCTGAATATCTCGCTGGTAGTGGTAATTGCAACTTTATCTTGAAGCATTGTGTGGGCAATTGGCCAAAAGGAAAAGCTACAGGAGAAATAGATGCCTCTATCAACTATGGGGATTACTATTATTTGGAGGCATTGTTGAGGTATAAGAAAACAAAAGAATAGGCTGCTAGATTCCGAAGTTCTAAGTGTATGTAATTAGTCCAAATATCAGATAGAGGGTCGTTTATCATTTCCGTATTCTTATTCTCTGGTTTATTCATAGCAGTCCTTTAGGTTTTTGAAAAACCTGAAATTCAATAGGATAGCTGAGAAGGTAAGCCCTGTTACAAAGCCTATCCAGATTCCGGAAACACCCATTTTCATGGGAAAAGCTAACAGATAACCTACAGGAATACCAATGCCCCAATAGGCAATAGCGACATAGATAGTTGGTCGAACCACATCTTTTACGCCTCGGCAAAGTCCTACCCCAATAGCTTGTGTGGCATCGGAAACCTGAAAGATAGCAGCAAAAACAAGTAGCATCTTGGCTGTAGGGATAACGACAATATCGCGGGTGAATACATAAGGCAGATAATCTCCTGATAGTACCATAAACAATGCAGCCAATATGCCATAAACTAGTCCTGTAAAGGCGGTCGACCTGCCTATAAGCTTCAGTTCCTGCAATTGTCCTTTACCAAAAGCATCACTTATACGGATGGATCCTGCCATAGAAAACCCGAGCGCAACCATGAAAGTAGTAGACGCACAATTGAGCGCTATCTGGTGTGCCGCCTGTGGCACCGCCCCCAGCCATCCAACCATAATACCTGAAACGGAAAATGCACCCGCCTCCATACTGTATTGCAAACTACTAGGAATGCCTATGCCCAACATCTCCTTGATGGTGGCAGAACGTAACTGCCAAGCCTCTTTCCGATGACTGATAAAGGGTTCAAACACTTTATGCTTTGTTACGACTACAATCATTGCAATAGCTAGAACGGAGCGAGACACTAGTGTTGCCAATCCTGCGCCACTGATGCCCATTGCCGGAAAGCCCCAATGTCCATAGATAAAGATCCAACACAACAAGGCATTCAATGGTAAGGAAAGTAAAGAAAGCGTCATGGCTGTTTGGGTGTATTGTAACCCATCCGAAAAGTTTTTGCAAGCAGAAAACACCATCATCGGGATTAAGGAATATCCCATGATAATCATATAGTTCTTAGCTAAAGCGGCCACTTCTGGGTCTTGCCCCATCTGAGGAAGAAATATCGAAATAAAATGCACAATCACTGCCAAAGCAATACCCGATACGATGCTAAGTAGCCAGCCGTTGAACAAAATATGTGATGCCTTATGGTGGTTATTTTGTCCGTTAGCAATTGCTACCAATGGCGTTACAGACATGATGAGCCCAATGCCTATGACCAATGGTATGGCAGTTACATTCACCACAAGCGATGCTGCTGCCAACTGCTTGTAGCCCAATGCTCCAATCATTGCCGTATCAATCAATCCATAAGCTACCTGAGTGAGGTTGCCTAGAATAAGCGGAATTGCAATGCTGAGTGTTATTCTAAAAGATTGTTTCAAATGAAATATGAGTTATGAACTATGAGATATGAGTTGTTTCAGTAATAATTTTTTGATGTATTTCTATAATTTGAGGAATTAATAATCTTTGTTCATCATTGGTGATTACGTAATCACACAGCCGCATCTTAATATCTTGTTCTATTTGTTTCCCCATTCTGTTCAGGACTTCTTGTCTCGTAATTCCATCCCTTTGCATAACTCTTTTTATACGCAAGGCATCAGAAGCTTGTACGCCAATGATATAATCCAGATTACCAGCTGTTCCTGCCTCAAACAAAAGCGCTGCCTCTTTAATGCAATAAGGGGTTGTCTGTTCTAACATCCAATCTTCTGCCGCTCTGATGGTAACAGGATGGATGAGGCTATTAAGTAATTCCAGTTGATATTTATCTTTAAAAACAATATCGGCGATATACTTTCTGTTCAGTTTATCACCAATATAAGACTCATCTCCCAAGGCTTGCTTGATGGAGGCAACAAGCAATTTGTCTTCCTCCATAATCCTTTTGGCAACAATGTCGGCATCAAACACAGGTATGCCTAGCGTCTTGAACACCTGAGCAACCGTACTCTTTCCGCTTCCTATACCACCTGTAAGACCTACTTTTATCATAGTTAATAGATTAAAGTCACTCTCTGATATAAAACAATGATCCTCATTCAAACAAAAATCCCAAATTACAACTTGCAATTTGGGATTTCCACAGATACAACACCAAATATTATTTAGCTACAGTTACTGTTGCAGTTTTGTTTACAGCAACAGTCATTTCCATACTTATTGCACTCTTTTCAATTTTCAAATAACTACCTGGGTTAACTTCTATTTGCAAGGTACCATCTTCATTTATCTTGTAGATACTTGCGTGTATGCCTGCATTGGTAACTATTTTAGCTCCTTTCTGTAGCTCATCAATAAACTTCTTTTGTTCTTTTGCTTTTTGAGCCTGTGGTCTGATCATAAAAAACCAGAATACCAATATAATACCGCCCATCAATACCAACTGTATAGAGCCTCCTTGCTTTGGGTCGCCACCAGCCATTAACATCACATTTAAAAGTGTCATCTTTTTTGTTTTATTGTTTAATTATTAATTTACTTCTTCTCCTTTGGCATCACTACTTTATCCCCGGGTGCACCATTTACAAATCCAGTAAATACCAGGAATTTCTCCGTTCCATTACTAGTGTTAGTAGACACAATAATTGTTTTGTGAATATCGCCACCACTATGTATTTTCTTACTATCAAAGGCTCCAGTCACCCATCCTTCCCCACCTGGAGCAATGGGTTCCTTGGTAAAGTCTGCTACAGTACAACCACAACCGGGTTTTGCATTGGTGATAATCAAAGGCCTAGTTCCTGTATTCTTGCAACGAAACTTAACTTGTGCTTTCTCGCCCATATTTATTGTTCCAATACTAACTAAGGTATCCAACCATTGCACAGTGGTGTAATTGGCTGTGTCCACCTCAGCCTTTTTCTGCAACGCTTCATTTGCACTATCCTTACAAGAAGATAGTGCGAGAAACAATGCTGATAACAAAAAGATAGATAATAGCGCTTTCATTGTTTTATAAGTTTATTACTATTAGTACCCTGAATTTTATCTCGCGTGTTTAAAATCTATTTTATTCAATTTATCGGCAGCTACAAGTTCCTTATGAATACTGTCCAATA
>CANGFK010000100.1 GCA_947452925.1 Chitinophagaceae bacterium
AAAGAAGTATACTTTTTTCTCGGGGAAGTATACTTTTTTGCAAGGAAGTATACAAGCCCCATAGCAGTCGAAATATTTTTTTTTATTTAGTCCTTTAAAAAAATATCTTAGCGACTTATTTCTAACTAAAAAAACGATTTATGGATCAAACAACGATTGCGCTTAAAGACACTTCTGCTAATCCCGGCCCATTGGGATTACTTGCTTTTGGAATGACAACGGTTCTGCTAAACCTACATAATGCAGGTTTCTTCGAACTCAATTCCATGATTTTAGGAATGGGAATTTTCTATGGAGGACTTGCTCAGGTTATTGCTGGCATCCTCGAAGCCAAAAAGAACAACACTTTTGGGCTGACAGCTTTCACTTCTTACGGATTCTTCTGGCTCTCTCTCGTAGGCCTGATTGTATTTCCAAAATTGGGTTGGATTGACAAAACATCTAATCCCGGCATGATTGCCTACCTCGTAATGTGGGGCATCTTTACCTTATTGTTGTTCTTTGGCACACTGAGATTGAGCAAAGCATTACAATTTGTATTTGCTAGTTTAACCATCCTATTCTTTTTGCTAGCCATTGGCGACGCAACAGGAAATGCTGCTATCAAGCAATTTACTGGCTTTGAAGGTATCATCTGTGGTGGTTCTGCCATCTATACTGGTGTTGCCGTTTTGTTAAATGAAGTTTATGGTAAAACAGTTCTTCCAATAGGTCCTGTTGTGAGATAAGTAACCACACAGTTCTTTCAAAAAGCCTTTTCTGTTTTCAATAAACAGAAAAGGCTTTTTTATTTTATAAGAGATAAGAGTAAGTCAATTGAGGTTCGGCACCACTAATTAAAAACAAATTAACGCCCCACAAATAATGCTTTTCAAAAACTTACTTTACTTTGCGCCTGATGTATAGTTTCCTTCATAAAGAGTTTTTCAATAACACAGTAGCAACCTACCTGTGTGTGTTCGTATCCATTATTCTAGCAATACTGCTGAAGCGCTTTGTTTCGAAGTACTTCGCTACGCTACTTTTTAAGTTAGTTGCACGAACAGGAAAGAAGCTTAATAAACCAGCTTTCATAAACCTGATTCTTCCTCCGCTAGAAAATTTTCTTTTTCTCTTCATCTCCTTTGTTGCGCTAGATAAACTAACCTACCCCAAAGAACTTGATATTAATATCTATAAATTCTCTTTGTTTCAAGTGGTTGATTCTGCAACAAGCATTGCCTTGGTCGTAACTTTTACATGGCTTTGTTTGCGGGCAATAGATTTTGTAGCTATGATTCTGGAAGAAAGCGCCATCAAAACCAGCGATCATGCCGAAAGTCAGTTGGTTATATTCTTCAAAGATTTCTTTAAAATGATTCTGGGCATCATCGGCTTTCTAATGATATTGAAGTTCGGCTTTCATAAAGAAATAGGAAATATCGTTACGGGACTAAGCCTTGTTGGCGCGGCATTGGCACTAGCAACTAAAGAAAGTCTGGAGAACCTGATTGCCTCTTTTATCATCTTCTTCGATAAACCTTTTATGGTGGGGGATAATATTAAAGTGAATAACATGATTGGGGTGATTGAGAAGATTGGCTTGAGGAGTACACGGATCAGAACTGAGGAAAAAACCTACATCTCAGTACCCAATAAACAGATGGTAGATAGTATTGTAGACAATCTGAGCCGCCGTATTCAACGAAGAGTAACTACCAACCTGGAGATAAGTGTATCTGTGAAAGCGGCACAGCTAAAGGATTTATCAGCTGCCATCAGCGAATTGTTGAAGCACCCCGAAATACAGAATTACTCAGTTTACTTGAAAGACACTGGCAGAACTGCGCACGTGATTGAGGTAATGTATTTTACTGATATCAGTCAGACGCTAACCGAGTTCAATCAGATGCGGGAGACTATAAACCTAGATATTATTGCCCTATTAGAAAAGAAAAAAGTGCCGTTGGCTGCAAGTGATAGCAATATAGTAGTGGTAGAAAACAATCCTGGCACAAAGAATAGCTAAGTTAAATAGATACAAACTATTTAATGCCTGCTACTATCTTACCCAATTCTTTGGTAAGATCTCCTTCTTTTCCATACTCCACTACCCTTCCCACTTCTTTTCCATCCTTCAACACAATGAAAGTAGGAACATTGGTTATGTTGTAAACTTTATTGAGGTCATTAATTGTTTGCTTTTTTCTGTCAACTGCTATCAAAGAAATCTTACTCTCCGGATAGCCGCTTGCATTCACTAACTGATAAAACTTAGGCAATAGATTTTGTGTATCCTCACACCATGTACCACCAAAGACCACCATCGTAAACTTACTTTTCTCCAACTGAAACACACTCACTGCAATGGGGTCTGGCTGACCATACTTACTATTTTCATTAAACCAAGAGAAGGCCGTATCATTTGCTATCAGTGACCGGTTGACCACGCCAACCAACATTTTATGGTCTTTGTCTTTGGAGACAACATAATTTACTTTCATCGATTGATGAGCCGAACTACAGGAAGCCATTAAAAAGACAACTGAATAAAGAAACAATTTTACACTTCTCATGCGTTTAAAGTTCCTTTTAGTTCAACCAAAAAAGTACGAATCTTACTAAGCGATTCCGAAAGTTCCATATGCACATTTGCCTTTTGCTTATTTTGTTTCAGATAAGCTTTGGCTCCTTCAATACTAAATTTCCTCACTTTCAACAACTGATAAATCAGTTGAAGATTCTTGATATCTTCTACCCTGAACAGCCTATCCCCTTTTCTGGTAAGGCGTGGTTTTAGAATATCAAATTCATTCTCCCAATAACGAATAAGTGAATTATTTACGCCAAACCAATCTGCCACTACTGATATCTTGTAGTACATCTTCTTATTCAAAGTTTCATCATCAGGCACATTTATCGATTCTGTAGAACCATTGGCTCCTGCGAGAGATTTACGCCCAATCTGACTACTGATTATCTCTGCAGTCTCCAACGCTTCATCATCCAATATATCCTTTTGGGTACGTCCTGCTTTTAGTTTTACCCTGATACGATTATCGCTGTAAACGACTTCGTTATCTGGTTCATTCAAACTTTCCGAGTCTGCTCCCCTTTCCTTTGCAATACCCCTTGCATGTATAACAGTTATACCTGTTGTTGCCTTAGCGGCTTTTTCCTCATACAAAGGAAAAGATTTCGGAGAATCATCGTCTCCAGTTGCTTCTTGCTTTTTAGCTGGTTTCACCTTCACTTCTTCTTCCTTGGCAGTAGGAATGATGACAGGATTACCAAATAAATCTAATTGTTGAATAGCCATGCCGTAAAAATAACATTCCTTACCGTCTATTTATTCAGTCTGCTTTTTTTGATGAGGCAAAACAAGGGGGTTATTAACATTAAGTGATTAAAAAATAGCAATAGACGCATCACAACCTCACCATAGCACCTCTTTCACGCCTATCTTCTATTACATTTGCCGCATCTTCTTATAGCTTTTATTTTTTCGTTTTATGATTCAGCAGACTCCTTTTACAGACAAACACATTGCCCTTGGTGCTAAGATGGCTCCTTTTGCTGGTTACAATATGCCCATCAGTTACAGTGGAATTAATGATGAACATGCGGCTGTACGCACAGATGTAGGTGTATTTGATGTGAGCCACATGGGTGAATTTATCTTAAAAGGAGAACAAGCTTTAGATCTAATTCAGCGTGTAACTACCAATGATGCTTCCAAACTAAGTAATGGACAAGCACAGTACAGCTGTTTGCCCAACAATGAAGGCGGCATTGTAGATGATCTGATTGTGTATTGCATTGAAGAAAACAGGGTGTATATGCTGGTTGTAAATGCAAGCAATATCGAAAAAGACTGGAACTGGATAAGTAGTTTCAATACGAATAAGATAGAAATGCACAACATCAGTTCCCGAACTTGCCTGCTTGCCATACAAGGCCCCAATGCAACCAAACTATTACAACCATTGACCGAAATGGATATTACCAACCTCAAATATTATACGTTTGTAAAAGGCCCATTTGCAGGAGTAGAAAATGTGTTGGTGAGTGCTACTGGCTACACTGGGGCAGGTGGCGTTGAAATTTATTTTGAAGATTCCAATAATGCAGCCAACATCATCTGGAATAAACTGATGGAGCTGAACATAAAACCAATTGGCTTGGGTGCAAGAGACACCCTGCGTTTGGAGATGGGCTATTGCTTGTATGGAAACGACATTGACGATACTACTTCTCCATTGGAAGGTGGATTGGGATGGATTACCAAATTCAACAAAGAGTTCAACTCCAAGTTACTGATTGAAGTGCAAAAGATACAAGGAGTAAAGCGTAAACTAGTTGGCTTTGAGATGATAGAAAGAGGAATTCCACGTCATGATTATCAGATAAAAGATAGTGAAGGCAATGTAATAGGTAAAGTAACTAGCGGCACTCAGATACCCGGCCTCAATAAAGCAGTTGGTCTTGGCTATGTGGCTACAGCGTTTTCCGCCGTTGGCAGTACTATCTACATAGATATAAGAAATACCTTGGTGAAAGCTGTTGTTGCGAAGACACCGTTTAAGTAGAAGGTTTTGATAGTCTTATTTCATTTTCAAAACTGCATATTCGGGATGCGCAGGGTTCACCACCAACTCCTGTCTATGTGGATGAATTAATACATCCATTTCTTCCATAGGTATTGCGCCCAATAGCGGTTCTGTATCACCCTCCAAAACAAAGGCATTACAGGTGGCAGTTCTATTCTTAAATTTCACCATTATCGGCCCTACAGTATCAAACTCGGCAATGGCACCATTCCCCAAAACGACTTTTCTCTTTTCTATAAATGGAAGTTGTAGCATTTGTTGTATGTTTTCATTGATGGCCATCATAAAAGCACCACTATCTGCAAGCATATTCAGGTGAATTCTTTTCACTTCCTCCTCACCAATAAAGTGTTTACGGGCTAATGCCAAATCATCTGCATTAATCAATTCTATATCTGCGTATACTAGTCCCATACTTTTATTTTGAGTAAATATAGTGTAGTTATTAAAGAGGAAGATTAAAATAAGTAGTGGCTGGGCACAAGAACAGGCATTTCGCAAGTTGTTGATTCTTGGATTGGCAAAGTTCAATTCCCCAAATAAAAATAGATGCTTCAAGACACCGTTTAAGTAGTATGCTTTATAGTCTTATTTCATTTTCAAAACTGAATATACTTGATGTTCAGACTTACAATGTATTCCGTACCGAGCCAGACCAGATAAAGCCTAAGAAGAACAGGCCATAACCAGATGCTAGTCCCGAAGCAAGTGTGAGGTTGAAGCAAGCCAGCAAGCAACAAAGCAACCCTATGGTAAGGATTATATGCGAAAAGAGCACCCGTCCTTTTGGCCGAAAGGGACGAATAGGAAAATCCATCTCATTGAATACGATAGAAAAACTAGCTACAATGGCTGGCACTATAAGGTAACTAGCTCCCAGGTGTTGTAGTGAGAACAAGAGAATGAACCCTGTTAACAGAGAAAGCCCTACCATTCTGGCACTCCACTTCTCTTGGTTTGTAAGGATATAATGTCCGTGTTTGGTAGTGAGTAAATATAAGTTGGCAAGCGAACTGCCGAGCCAAGAGAAGACGACTACCGCAAAATAGAGAATCATCACCAGCTCGCAAATGAATTGTAATGGGGTATTATCGCCAGCTGTATCAATACCAACCACCAATAACCAAATGCCCAATATCATCCCCAAACGAAAGTTTTTCTTTTGTCTGGATAGCCAGAGATTACCCTGCAACAACCATCGGTAGAATATCAGCTTGGACTTCAGCGAGGCTTTATATCCCTGCTTTGCATAAGCATAGTTCGGATTGATGCGCAATGCTTCACGGAAGAAATTCGCTGCCTCTTTGTGCCGCCCCTTCTCCAGGTGATGCCAGCCATAGTTGGTATGTGTGATATAGTTTTCGGGGTCTAAAGACAGCGCTTCTTGAATTGTTTCATGTGCTGCCTCCTTTTTATTTAGCCTGAACAGAGCAGAAGAGCGGGCATTGAGGCAAGAAACGTTTTCAGCATCTATGACCAAGCCACTATCGGCAGCTAGTAATGCTTTCTCATAATCTTTATCATCGAGATGTATATGTGCAGCAAGGGCAAAATAGCCTGGATTGTAGGGAAATATAGACAATGCCTCATGCAGGTAGGTCAACGCAGTCTTGTTGTCGCTTTGCTGATAGCAGGTAAAAGCCAACAGGTAAAATACATAGTCCTTATTACTTTCGTATTGAAGACATTGTTTGAGGATAGTGGTTGCTTCTTCAAATTGCTTCGTATCAATCTTGCAATGACCTAGTATAATTAATGCTTCAACATCTTCGGGATCAGATTGCAATACCACGCCCACCTCTCTCTCTGCGTCTTTAAAACGCTTCTGCCTTCTCAGCAGCTCGGCCCTACGTAGTAAATTATCTCGATCAAACATATTTAATTGATAATTGACAATGAATAATTGATAAGAGACCGTTGATAACTGACGAGAAAATATTTATCCTGAAACTATCAATTGTCAATATAAATTATCAATTAAATCCTATTTCTTTATTTTCAGATAGTCCAATATGTCGTTGTACAAGCCAGTTTCATTGGCATACAAAGCATAGTTGCGGGCAGTGCTGAACCATTCGGCGGTTGTATTCTTGTGTTGTTTAGCAGCCTTAAGCAGGTCTTTAGTAGTAATCTTTTCAATAGAGCCACTTGCAAGAGAGTCTTCGAGTTTATACTCAGTAGCAATATCTATCAATGCCTTCAAATCAGCACCTGAATATTCTTCTGTAATTTTAGCAACAGCAGCCAGATCAATATTGTCTGCTGGCTTATCCTTAAGGTGTTGTTTTAATATTTCAGTACGACCTTCTGCATCTGGAGGAGAAACAAATATCACCCTGTCAAACCTTCCCGGACGTCTGAATGCACTATCCACACTCCAAGGGGCATTGGTGGCAGCTAGTACCAATACGCCTTCATTACTATATTCCACGCCATCCATCTCAGCCAGAAACTGATTGATAACGTGCCGCATACTACTTCCTTTCAGGTCGCTACGGCTTGCACCAATGGCATCCACTTCATCAAAGAATAATACGCAAGGGGCATTGTTACGGGCTTGAGCAAACACTTCATGCAAGTTCTTTTCCGTATTACCCATCCACATATCTAGTATGTCATGCAAGCCGATGCTGATGAACTTGGCATCTATTTCACCTGCAGTGGCTTTAGCCAGATAAGTCTTACCACAACCCGGAGGACCATATAACAAGATACCTCCACCTGCTTTCTTCCCAAAGGCTTTGTATAAATCTGGGTTCTTAAGAGGCTGGATAATCTTCAGGGAGATTTCATTCTTTACCTTTTTCATCCCGCCAACATCTTCAAACTTAAGGTCAGGCTTCTCCATCAGAAAGTTGGGCTCTTCAAACTCTTGTCCACCAAACATATCTTCTATATCCTCCTCAAAGTCATCATCGTCATCATCTTCATTCCTCCTTCTTCGTCCTGTAGCGTTGGCACTTGGCATCCGCAGAACACCATCCAACTCTTCGTCTTTGAAATTAGGATTCTGTTGTAGTACTTTCTTATAAATCTCAATTGCCTCGTTGTGAGAGTTTTCTTTTACTAGGCATTTCACATAAGGAATCAACTCCTCTCCTGCCAATCTATTATCAGCAACCAATGCTTCGTAAACAAGGATGGCGGCAGAATATTTTTTTTGTTTATAAAAGACACTCGCCAGGCCCTTTCGTGCTTTATCGTTGCCATAGTTTCTATTCAACACCTCCTGATATTGCGCAGCAGCATCATCCAACATAAAACCCTTCACCATCAACTCAGCCAGATGCAAGCGCAGTGGAATGTTGTCAGGCGAAAAAGACAATGCCTCTATCAATTGTTCAATCCCTTCGTTCATATTCTTCTTTTAGTCGTAAGTGGTAAGTCATAAGTCGTAAGTACAAAGAAAGAAAAGCCACTTATGTCTTATCACCTATCACTTATCACTTAATACTTATCACCTATCACCTATCACTTATCACTTATCACTTATCACTTATAACTTATAACTTCCTAGTATAACATCCTCACCTTAATCGTCTCTTTCACATTCCGCAATAACTCAGCAGCCTGAGCGGACAGCTTTTTGTCCACATCCAACACTACATACCCAATCTCATCATTTGTTTTGAGGTACTGACCCAATATATTGATGTGATTGCTAGCCAACTCAGTATTGATTGCGCTCAAAACACCTGGCACATTGTTGTGAATATGCAAGATACGATGCGCTCCATCCACCGGAGGCAGACTGATGGCAGGTACGGTGTGAGAACCATTGGTAACCCCTTTCTCCAGGTATTGGTACAGTTTCACGCCAACATCCTCACCAATATTCTCTTGTGCTTCTTCGGTACTTCCACCTATGTGCGGCGTAAGAATTACATTGGATAACCCTTGCAACGGAGTTGTAAATCTATCTCCATTCTTTTCAGGCTCCCAAGGGAATACGTCTATTGCTGCACCACTCAGATGCCCTTCTTTCAAGCTATGAGCCAATGCATCCAGATCCACCACTTCTCCTCTTGCATAGTTAATCAGGATAGATCCTTTCTTAAAATGCTTCAGTATACTCTTATTGATTAAGTTCTTGGTTTGTGCTGTTTCTGGCACATGCAATGAAACGATGTCCGACTTACCAACCAAGTCCTTTAATGACTTGCACGGATGCGCATTACCCAATGGCAGCTTAGTTTCTGTATCATAAAACAACACTTTCAGTCCTAGACTTTCAGCTATGATACTCACCTGAGTACCAATGCTTCCGTAGCCAACCAAACCCAATGTTTTACCACGCATTTCATAGCTACCTGTTGCAACTTTGTTCCAGATGCCCTCATGAGCAGCTTTATTTTTGTCCGGAATTCTACGTATAAGCATGATGGCCAACCCTATCACCAACTCAGCAACACTACGCGTATTGCTGTAGGGCGCATTAAACACACTAACCCCCATTTTGGTAGCAGCCTTCAGGTCTACCTGATTGGTTCCTATACAAAAACAACCTATTGCTTGTAACTTCTTTGCCGATTCTAAAACCTTCGCTGTTATTTGAGTTTTCGACCTGATGCCCAGCAGATGGACATCTTTCACTGCTTTAATAAGCTCTTCTTCACTTAATGCACCATTCAGTTTGGTCACATTTTCGTAGCCGTTATTTTTAAAGTATTGAACGGCTTTGTCGCTGATGTTCTCCAAGAAAAGGATATGTATCTTTTCTTTCGGATAACTTGTTAATTGTTCTTTACTCATGACCGCGAAAGTAGTTTATTATTGTTTAATGGCGTATGGCATCCTTTGCCTAAAGCGGTTATTATGTAATTTTTATGATGAATAAGCCCATTTATCCACAACAAACAAGCTAAGGAAGCTTCCGTAAAACAAAAGTGCAGCCCCACCAAC
>CANGFK010000101.1 GCA_947452925.1 Chitinophagaceae bacterium
ACAGTGACGATCAGCAACATGTAGATACCAAAGAGTTTGCAACCAGATGGAGGCTTGAACCTAATGACAGCGATGTGTTTAAATGGATGCGGGGAGAGCTGGTGGAGCCTAAGAAACCCATTGTTTACTATATAGACCCAGCCACTCCAAAACAATGGCGCCCTTATTTGATAGCTGGCATTAATGATTGGCAGAAAGCGTTTGAGAAAGCGGGCTTCAAGAATGCGATAATTGGGAAAGAATGGCCTGAAAAAGATAGCACCATGAGCATGGAGGATGCACGTTTTTCTGTTCTCCGCTACTTCGCTTCTGATGTAGAAAATGCCTACGGTCCTAACGTTCACGACCCTAGAAGTGGCGAGATACTGGAAAGCCATATTGGCTGGTTTCATAACGTGATGAAGTTGGTGCATGACTGGTATATGATACAAACAGGTGCCGTAGACCCACGAGCAAGAAAGATGAAGTTTGATGAGGAACTGATGGGCGATCTGATTCGCTTTGTTTCTTCTCATGAGGTGGGACACACCCTTGGATTACGTCATAATATGGGCAGTAGTAGTAAAACGCCTGTGGAACTATTAAGAAATAAAGCTTGGGTAGAAGCACATGGTCATACGGCTTCCATTATGGATTATGCACGTTTTAATTATGTAGCTCAACCAGAGGATAGCATTGGTAAAATGGGTTTATATCCACGAATTGGAGACTATGACTACTGGGCAATCAAATGGGGATATTGTCACATGCCAGGGGCAAATGAGGAAGAACAAAAGAAGGCTAGCAATAAAATGATTATTGCTGCGCTAAAAGAGAATCCGCGCAATTGGTTTGGTAGTTATGAAGGAGGAAATACATCCGACCCAAGAACACAAAGCGAAGATTTGAGTGATGATGCTGTGAAAGCAAGTGAATATGGTATTAAAAACTTGCAGCGTATATTGCCCCAACTACCCAACTGGACTAAGGAAGACGCAGATATGAATGAGAACCTATCAGACATATACGGACAACTAGTTACCCAGTTTCGCAGGTATATTGGTCATGTTACGCGCAACATTGGTGGGGTTTATGAGACCTTTAAAAGTGTGGAACAGCCTGGAGCTGTCTATGAGATTACGCCTAAAGAAAAGCAGAAAAGTGCAATGGCTTTCTTAAATAAGCAAGTATTTACTACACCTAGATGGTTGTTGCAGAAGGATATCCTGGATAAAATAAACAGTCCTGCTGTAGCTGATCCGGTGATGGGATTGGAAGAAAGTGCCTTGGCTAGCCTGATGTCTACTGAAAGATTGAATAGAATGCAAGTTTGCATAGAAAGATTTGGAGCAGACAAAGCCTACAACGCAATGGAGTTGCTGAATGACTTACAAAGCGCACTGTTTACAGAATTGACGAGTCATAAACCGGTAGATCAATACAGAAGGATGCTGCAAAAGAGTTATGTAGACAAGTTATCGGCTATTGTAAATCCATCTAGTGTTTCAGCTCCTAGTTTTACTTTTGGAGATATTACTTTATCAATGGGAGGCTCAAACTCCCGTAACGATTTGCAGGCAATTGCGAGAGGACAACTGGTGCAGTTGCGCAGTCAGTTAATTGCAGCAATACCATTAACAACGGATAAACTAAGTAAACTTCATTTGCAGGATTTGCAAGAGAAGATAAAGAGAACATTAGACCCTAAGTAAAAAGGATTTAGAAGCTGTTTGAGTTAATTGTTTAGAATTTCTTATGACGATTTATTTGATTGGAACAAGGCAAATTTTGCAGCCATAGTCCGACGCCTAAGGCGAAAAATTTAACGCAGTTGCAGTCAATATTAAATCCCACAAGGAATATCAAATAATTAACTCAAACAGCTTCTAAATTATTGAGGTTTTTACTCGACTATTTTCAGGAGGGTGGTGAGCAACTTAAAAAGTTTTTTACTGTCCTCCTTTTATTTTTGCTATATTTTCATTTCTTTGAGAAGTAGTCCCTTTTACAATTAAATCTTCTAACACAACCTGTTTTATTCTATTCACGAAATTTCGCTTCCGTTTTGGATCGTAAAAAGTTATTCCATTACAGTCCAAAGGAGTAACCACACCTGTTTGGCTATTTCCTTCAGTGAACTTCATATTGCCCCCAGCTTTTATTTGTCCGGGTGCAAGTTTTGTAACAAAGATTGTTGTTATGATGCTATCACATAAAGTAATGGCTTTCAATTTACCCGTTACAACAACTGGTCTTCTGTTTATATTCCTTAGATAAACAGAAAATCCCTGACCGAGAGTCAGACTATATTTATGCATGCCTACACATACATAAACACCCGAAACAATCTCATAAGGTTCTTTTTTCCAAGGGCTGTTGCGCTGTCCATAGCCAGCTTCGGCAAGGGTTAAGGTCAAGAACAATATACACAGTACGGTTAATAAAAATGGGTTCATCTTTTTTAAGGTTAGTTACTATTTTAATAAAATAAGAGAGGAGTGACAGCGAATTTTGTTAACCCTACTGATGATAATCTAGGATGTAATACGATGTGGCGAAAAAAAATAGTGACTTATAACCAATCTGCCAGAACAAAATTCTGAACATGCAGCATTCGTTATAAGTCACTATTAAATTAGTTTGAGGCAGTTTACCCTCTCAGCTTATGAGCCCTAAGTTTTTCTCTGAATATTACATTCTTGATGGTTCGATGGGCTTTAAAAACTCCTGTTTAACACTATTTCCTTTCTTCCAAGTAAAAATATGGAAATCAACCTAAACATCCAACGAAATCCAAATTAATTTTTTGGTTTAAGCCCTTTACTTGTTTTTTAGGGTAGTATCAGGAGTGTATCAACAGCTTTTTTGTTTTATGATAGTATCTTTTAGTAGTCAAAGATTCCTACTTGGTCAGAAATCGCACTATTTGTCATTAAATATCGGAGTAACTATTTTACGGCAATTGTGTTTTACACTTATTTTTTTGTGCCAGAAACTTGTAATACCTATTTTATTGCTGAATTGTCAGTCTTTTATTCCTTAATAATGTGTTTTAGGACTTAAACACGACGTCCGAAAATTACAGACACCTATAATAATGCTAAAACAAGGCTCTGTAATTCTAGGACTACTTGTTTAAGCACTTAAATAGGTGGTTCTAAAACCTCAGACACCTCTTTAAGTGCTGAATTGTCAGGGTAGAAAACTGCAGACATGTGTTTAAGTGCTTAAATAGGGCATAGGAAAATTGCAGACACGTGTTTAAGGACTTAAACAGGTCGTCCGAAAAAACTATGCCTTGTTTAAGTCCAAAATCATTGCCTTCCAAAATAAGAGAACCTTAATTTATTACATTTTAGGGTAGCTATAAAAGATCTGAAAGAGTTTCGTTGAGTAGCTGTTATGAGTTAATCTTTTTTCTTTCAAAAAAATAAGATACATCGTGCTAAGTGAGGTAATAAAAGCAATAAAATAGGCTTTTGTAAAGAAATCCTTTATTTATAGGTGTAAACATTCAGTTATTCATCAATTATCCCTCATCTTTGGGAAGCGGTATGAAGTTATTTGTAGAAAACTAAATGAGAGAAACTGAATGCCTAAAAATGAAATTAAATAATCGTTCTATTAATTATTGTTGGTCAAGAAGATTAAAACGGTTAACCTTATTTATTATTATTGCTAATCAAAAAAAATAATTCATCACAAATATCAATTTCATTCAACTAATATCTTATGAGGCATCTTTTAACAACCCTATTGTCCTTTACAATTATCGCTTTTTCCTTTGCACAAACAAGCACCAATAGCATTTCATTAGCTGTTGGCCCATCATTTCCCAATGCCAGTTTTGGTAGCATGGATGAATACCATTATACAAGCGGTTTTGCAAAAACAGGGGAACATCTAAACATTTGTTTTGAACATAAAATTAATACCTCATTTGCCCTTTCTGCTATGCTTTATGGCCAAGCAAATCCTGTGAATGCCAAAGCATTTGCAACAAATTTTCTTGGAGATTATTATTCATCCCATAACTATAAATTTGATAAAGGGAGATGGTTGTTTACAGGGCTCTTAGTTGGCGGCTCAAACGACATCCAAATCTTTAAAAAGCAAAAGAATTTATTTTTAAATTTAAAGTCATTGATTGGTATTGTTTACGGTACGGGACCTAAGTTTAATATTACCCCTAGCTATAGTAATTCATATATATCTTTTTCCAGCAATTCAGCGTTTGGGCCTTCCTATTTTTTAAGTGGAGGGTTGAAGTATAATTTTCGCGAAAAATACTTTTTAGTAACCAACATCCAATATTTGTATGTAAGTGAAATAAAATTAAATGAGAAAACAAGCTTCAACAACCCAAGATACTATCCAAACACAGACCACATAACACCACAGGTATCGACAACAAATGTAGTTGTGGGGATTGGGCTAAATTTATAACATAAGGGACTTATCATCTAGCCCATGAATGTCACTCTGGCGCAAGTGTTGCGAAGCATCACTTGTGTCTACTAGTCAAACCAGTTTCTAACTGGATACGCTAGCTAATCGAAGTATAGCTATTCGATAAATAGAAAGGTTTAAAACTATCGACGGCTCGTCATTTCGACTGTAGGAGAAATCTCATTGTATTATTTGGGTATTTATCTTAAGTTAGATATCTCCTTCGTCGATATGACGGTTGTTGTGACAACATCCACAAAAGCCAACCGAAAGAAGGATATAACTTATTTTCATTCCATCTGCATTTTATATAAAATTTATAGAAATGTATGTATTTATTATCAGTTATTGCAGAATAATAACTATTTTGCCTTCTTTACATTTCTTTTAGTTAGATAAATTATTTGATATATGCACCTCTCACCACGAGAAACAGAAAAATTATTGTTATTCCTTGCTGGCGAATTGGCCGAGAAAAGATTGGCAAGGGGCTTGAAGCTGAACTATCCTGAGTCCATTGCATTAATCAGTTCCCGATTACAAGAGGCAGCACGCGATGGAAAATCTGTTGCCGAACTCATGCAATATGGGGCAACCATCCTCACGCGCAACGATGTAATGGAAGGTATAGCCGAAATGATTCACGATGTACAAATAGAAGCGACTTTCCCCGACGGAACGAAATTGGTAACGGTGCATGATCCCATTAGGTAGATAATAAATTAAATAATGATTAAATGATTTGAATGATAAAAAATGATTACTTCAATTGTAAATCAACATCGCAATCATTATATCATTTAAATCATTCAATCACAATTAAAACAACAAACATGATTCCTGGAGAATATATACTGGCAAAGGGCGACATTGAATGTAATGTGGGCAGGGCAACGGTGAAGTTGACCGTTGTAAACACGGGTGACAGGCCTGTGCAGATAGGCTCTCACTTTCATTTCTTTGAAGTGAACAGGCAGATGAAGTTTGATAGATCATTGGCTTATGGCATGCGTCTGAATATTGCAGCAGGCACAGCAGTTCGTTTTGAACCGGGTGAAGAAAAGGACATTGAGCTGGTGGAGTTTGCAGGCAACAAAACAATTGTGGGCTTCAATAACCTTGTTGATGGCGCAATCGATGATGCGGAGGTGAAGGAGAAAGCGTTAAACACTGTTTTGAATTTTAAATGATAAATTTTAAATGGAAAATTCCATAAATTAAAATTCATAATTCAAAACTTAAAATAACAAAAATGTATATCAGTAGAACAAAATATGCCAACATGTATGGCCCTACAACAGGCGATAAAGTGCGCTTGGGCGATACGGAATTGTTTATTGAAATAGAAAAAGACTATACCGTTTATGGCGATGAAGCCAAGTTTGGCGGTGGCAAAACCATTCGTGATGGTATGGCGCAATCTGCCACAGCTAAACGTGCAGATGGCGTACTCGATTTTGTGATTACGGGCGTGATGATTATAGATCATTGGGGTATTGTAAAAGCAGATATTGGCATTAAAGATGGCAAGATTGCAGGCATTGGCAAGGCGGGTAACCCCGACACGATGGAAGGCATTACACCTAATATGGTAATTGGTGCCAGTACCGAAGTGCATGGTGGCTTTGGGTTGATTGCAACTGCAGGCGGTATTGATACGCATATACATTTTATATGTCCGCAGCAAATAGACCATGCACTGTTTAGTGGCATTACTACGATGATTGGTGGAGGAACGGGGCCTGCCGATGGTACCAATGCAACAACGGTAACGCCGGGTGCCTGGAACATTCAAAAGATGCTGGAAGCGGCAGATGCTTTTCCGATGAATCTTGGCTTCTTTGGCAAAGGCAACTGTGCTAGCCTGGAACCATTGGAAGAACAAATAGCGGCTGGTGCATTGGGATTGAAGATACATGAAGACTGGGGCAGTACGCCTGCTGTGATAGATGCTTCGTTGAAAATAGCAGACAAATATGATGTGCAAGTGGCCATACATACGGACACATTGAATGAAGGGGGCTTTCTGGAAGATACCATTAAAGCCATCGATGGACGTGTGATACACACTTTCCATACGGAAGGTGCAGGTGGTGGACATGCACCAGACATCATCAAGGCGTCTATGTATCCTTATGTATTGCCTTCTTCCACCAATCCAACGCGCCCTTATACGGTGAATACCATTGATGAGCATCTAGATATGCTGATGGTTTGTCATCATTTAGATAAAACTGTTCCGGAAGATGTTTCCTTTGCAGATAGCCGTATTCGTCCAGAAACAATTGCTGCGGAAGATATATTGCATGATATGGGTGTGTTTAGTATGATGAGCAGCGATTCGCAAGCGATGGGACGTGTGAGTGAAGTGATTACCCGCACGTGGCAAACGGCACACAAAATGAAAGTGCAACGAGGAGCATTACCAGAAGATGAAGGCAAGGACAATGACAACTTCAGGGTGAAACGTTTTGTTTCTAAATATACCATCAACCCGGCTATTTCTCATGGCATTTCGGAATATGTTGGTTCTTTGGAAGTAGGCAAATTGGCTGATATTGTATTATGGAAGCCCTCTATGTTTGGCGTGAAACCTGAGATGATGCTGAAGGGTGGGATGATTATAGCGGCAAGAATGGGCGACCCCAATGCATCAATCCCTACGCCTCAACCTGTTATTTATAGGCACATGTTTGGTTCTTATGGCAAGGCGTTGTTTAGTACTTGTGCCACATTCGTATCGCAATTGTCACTGGATAATAATGTAGTAGAGGGTTATGGATTGAGTAAAATGGTATTACCAGTGAAGAACTGTAGGAACATTGGCAAGAAAGATTTGATTCATAATGACGCTACGCCCAACATAGAAGTGAACCCGGAAAACTATGAAGTGAAGGTAGATGGTGTTGTTATTACTTGTGAACCGATGGCTGTATTGCCCCTAGCACAACGGTATTTTCTTTTCTAAATTGAATTCATATTGCCACTAATAGCACTAATTGGCACTAATATTTCATTCGTGTATATCTGTGTAATTCGTAGCTAATACGTATCAATTGTCAATTATTAATTATCAATTTGCTTAATGCTCATTCAACATAAAATTGGAAATATAGAATCCTATCCTGTCCATGATAAAAGCATTGATTGGCTGGCGATGGAGTGGTTTGAAACTAATAAACGCATACAACGGAAAAAAACAACATCAGGTACAGATATTTCTTTAAAGTTCTTGCAAGAGAACCCATCACTCACACAAGGCGATGTATTGTTTGAGGATGAAACGAGTATCATTGCTGTGGAAGTGTTGGCTTGCAGTTGTATTGTAGTTAGTCCTAAGAATATGTTCGAAATGGCGTCTGTATGTTATGAAATAGGCAATAAGCATTTGCCCTTATTCTTTGAAAATGAGGAGGTATTGGTTCCCTTCGAAATGCCCTTGTCACGATTATTAACTGCCCAAGGGTATACTATTAAACAAGAGAACAGAAAGCTGATACAGCCATTGCGGACAACTGTTTCACCTCACGGTAATGAGACCTTATTTACTAAAATAATGAAGCTTACAGCCAATGACTAATTCCTTATTAAACTTATTGCACTTAACGGATCCTACCTTACCGATTGGAGGTTTTTCTCATTCAGCAGGGTTGGAAACTTATGTACAAAAAGGCATTGTAAAAGATACAGAGAGTGCTAAGGTGTTCATTATTGAGATGCTCTCAAAAAACATTCATTATACCGATGCTGCATTTGTTTCGTTGGCATATGATGCAGCAACTAACAACGATCAGACAAAAATAATTGAGCTAGATGACTACTGCAATGCGGTGAAGCTTCCAAAAGAAATGAGGATGGCTAGCAATAAACTTGGACTCAGGTTATTGAAGATATTTCAACCGCTTTCGGACAATGAATGTATCCATCAGTATGCCAATGCCATTAAAACCCAACAGGTAGTGGGTCATTATTGTATCGCATTCGGGTTATTGGCTACTGCCTTGCAAGTTTCTAAAAAGGATACCTTGACAGGGTTTTATTACAATGCTGCGGTAGGTTTTGTAACCAATTGTGTGAAGTTGATTCCTTTGAGTCAGCAATCAGGACAAGCCATATTGTTTTCGGTACATACCTTAATCAATGATTTAGCTTTAGATAATATGCGCCCCAATGAAGAGATGATTGGTTTATGTTCCACTGCATTTGACATTCATTCTATGCAGCACGAAAGGTTATATTCGAGATTGTATATGAGTTAAGTATTTTAAATTATGAGCGAAAGAAGTTATATAAAGATTGGCGTTGCAGGCCCTGTAGGTTCTGGTAAGACTGCATTGATAGAAAGATTGAGTCGCAGGCTGGCAAACGAATATAGCCTTGGCGTAATTACCAACGACATCTATACTAAGGAGGATGCTGAGTTCCTGACACAGAATAGTTTGTTACCAAGAGAAAGAATTATAGGTGTAGAAACAGGTGGTTGCCCGCACACCGCCATCCGGGAAGATGCAAGTATGAATTTAGAAGCAGTGGAGGAAATGGTGCAACGCATACCTGATGTAGAAATCATCTTTATAGAAAGTGGCGGTGATAATTTATCAGCAACATTTAGTCCTGACTTAGCGGATGTAACCATCTTTGTAATTGATGTTGCAGAGGGGGATAAGATCCCTCGTAAGGGTGGTCCGGGTATTACTAGGAGCGACTTATTGGTGATTAATAAAATAGATTTAGCACCTTATGTTCATGCAGATTTGGGTGTAATGGAGCGTGATGCACGTAAAATGCGTACTGGAAATCCGTTTGTATTTACTAATCTAATGACGTTACAAGGATTGGAAGAGGTGATAGGATGGATTAAGAAATATGCCTTGCTGGAAGAAGTGGAAGAGCCAAAATTGTGGAGATAGATAAAATTCATTAATTTTATAAAAATTATTTTATGGGAACAGTGCAAGCGCCTTTTAGTAATATACAGATGGAACTGTTGCAACTTTATAAAAGTGATGTGCCGGAGGAAGATTTAGTAGCAGTAAAGGGTATGATAGC
>CANGFK010000102.1 GCA_947452925.1 Chitinophagaceae bacterium
AATTAATCAAATAGGACAGACCTATTTTTTATCTGCAGGTTCATTAACGTGATCTTCAATTTCTCTTTTTACATTGTCTTTGGCATCCTTAAATTCTCTGATACCTTTTCCTAAACCATGCATCAACTCAGGAAGTTTCTTACCTCCAAACATCAACAAAACAATCAATCCAATGATTATCATGTGGCCGCCGCTGAATAAATCTCCCATAACTTTAATTTTTTATTTTAAAAAAACAAAGTTAACCGTAAATAAAGTTTACTTACAGTTAAAGTAAAATTACTTAACGCGTTTTTCCTTGATTCTAGCGCTCTTACCACTACGTTCACGTAGGTAGAACAATTTAGCTCTACGAACTTTACCAACTTTATTCAAAATAATTGAATCGATATTTGGAGACAATAATGGAAAAAGACGCTCAACGCCTACACCATCAGAAATTTTACGAACAGTGAAAGAAGCAGTTGCTCCAGTTCCTTGTTTTTTAAGAACATCTCCACGGAAACCTTGGATACGCTCTTTACCGCCTTCTACAATTTTGTAGTTAACAGTCACGTTGTCACCTGCCTTAAACTTAGGAAGTGTCTTTCCAACTGTAAGTTGTTCGTGGATATATTTTACTGCCTCTTGCATAACATTAAATTTTTTCGGACTGCAAATGTATGAGTCTAATTTTATTAAACCAAAATAAAACTGTACTATATGCCAAAAATATTTGCAGAAACCCCTATTTTGACCTAGAAAGTAGCCAAATATCGGGCAAATACACGTGATAATTGCTGCCTAACCAGTTTGCAACTCCCCAAATAAACTTTGAAGAAACGATGCCTTCTCTGTTTTGAACGAGGTTTTCTAGCCCATCATTCATTGCATCTTCATATTTGATGCTATAGTATTTTGGAAAATCTGAGTGCTTATTAAGCGTAGCTAAAAATGTTTCTTTATCCTTTATTACCGTAAAAATCAACTTACTCTCCGACAAGAAGTGATACTCCAGATTGCTTTCTGTAGTGTAGGGACTTTGTTTGTAGCAAATAATTGTTTGTTTCGGGTCTTTAAACTCAGCATTTATTTGCTTGATAAATTTTACAGGTTGCTTATAAGGCTCAAATGCTAAGAGTATCACAAACAAAACATTAATAAATACCGAAAACCCTACTCCTATTTTAACCAGCCATCCGCAAGATCTATTCTTCCAGATATTGGCAATAAACAGTTGTGTACTTGCTGAATTTCTATACGCTTCTGCTGCCAGATAAACCATAAAAAATAGTACTGGAAACACAAAACGCTCTTCTTTGTGCCCCACTGCGCTATGTCCTAACACAAATAAAAGCATTGCCATTGCATAAGGATTCTTGTAGTTGGAGAGGCTTTTTGCAAAGAGTCCAAAGAGAAAAAATGAAAGTAACGGCACAGTCAAAGCTGCTAGTATTGCCAGATAAAACCACCAAGGAGATGTACCAAAAGAAGCAGCCCTGCCTTCTACTATGTTGGCATAGAAATAATTGTAGGGTGTAAAACACATTTTTCCGTAGAAACTAACATCCAGATACATGTTTACAGCCACACCTATCAAGAAGCCCGCTTTTGTAGCAAACATTTTTTTAATAGATTTCGGATAGTTTATTATCCACCAAATCCCTAAACCAACAAAACAAAATGCCACCTGAAAACGGAAGTAGAACGAAAATGCCATCACACATCCTGCCAGCAAACACCACATCCAATGGGTGTCTTTCCTTAGACCTTTTTCGAGAATCAGGATAGAAAGCAGTAGAAACAGCCCCCCCATTGCTTCTGCACTGAAACTGCATCGTAAAAAAGGCACTACTCCCAAAAAATTGGCAAGAAGCAGTAGAATGAAAAGGTATTTCTCCTGACTAAACTTTTTTATTATTAAATAATTGCACAGCACAAAGCCCAGTATTCCTACAAAAACGTGGATCATAGAGAAGATGAAAAAGCGGTTTGCAATGCCTATTGCCGTAAAGAATCGGTATATCCAAACAAAAATATACGGCTGCAAAGAGGGGCGTATCTGTTCCTTAAACTCCCAGGTAAGATTCTTTAAAGGAGTAAGTCCCAGCTTGTAGGAAGCCAACTCTATTATCTGAAAGTACTCATCAGAATGAAAAAAGTAGGTGTGCCAGGCAGTGAGCATCTGTATGATGAAAGCTATTGCCAGTAGTATTTTTATCCGTGTATCTATTAATCGCATATACCTGTGCTGTGTGCGCCAAAAGTAGCCAACTTAGCTGACGCGCCTGTTCTATTTTGTTTTAAGGTGTTGATAAACTGGGGCATAACAGCCATTTCCTCACCCGAGTCCGTCCATGACTCAACTGAGTCACCTCTCGACTCGGGTGAGTCGAAGATAAATTCACTTGAGTCAGACCATGACCCAACTGAGTCGTGACGCGACCCAACTGAGTCATGAAGCCACTCACTTGAGTCGCGTCACGACTCAGATGAATTTATCTTCGACTCAAGTGAGTGGCCAACTGATTCAGGTGAGGGAATTGCTTCAATTAGCCAATCTCCTGTCCTGATGTGTCAAATGGAGCAAAATGGGGCTTATTCATAATTGAATGATTTAACTTTCAAGTTTCGTGTAAGTCAGTCGTCGGTGAGTTCATTAATTCAACAACACATTTAGACGAAAAGAGGTAGTTTCTATGCGTAAATGCTTGTCATCAATATTGATTAATACTTTTTCTACAGATAAAGGAAGGAAGCAATTCTGCATAGTCTTCTTTTTACTCCTGTTTGTATCCTTCTTTAACACAACAAGCGCCCAATCGACTTTCACTTCCGATAATGGCGATAATACCTTTACCAATCCCCTCATCAATCTCGATTTTCCCGACCCCGATATCATCCGTGTAGGAACTGATTATTACATGGCAAGTTCTACGTTTACTACTTTTCCAGGTGTGCCCATTGCCCATTCTAAAGATTTGGTTAACTGGGAAATCATTGGTTATACTTATGATACGTTACCCTCTGTACGTTCTTATCATATTGAAGAAGGCAAAGCAATGTACCGTTGGGGAAGTTGGGCACCTTGCATCCGTTATAATAAAGGCAAGTTTTATGTGTTTTTTAATGTGGAATTTGATGGTTTCTATATAGCAAGTTCGTCCAAACCACAAGGCCCATACACGATAAAAAAGTTGGGACAGCCATTGTATGACCCTTCTGTTTTGTTTGATGATGATGGTCGGGTTTATGCCTGTTATGGCAGCAATACCATCATGATTGCGGAGTTTGATAAGAATTTAGATAAACTCATTACAGAACCTACGTCCGTATTTACAGGTAATTGTGGTACTAATTTAGAGGGTAGCCACATCTATAAAAGGGATGGTTGGTATTATATCTGCAACACGGCACGAGGGTACAATGGGATGCAGCTTTGTATGCGCAGTAAAAACATTTATGGCCCTTATGAATCGCGGGTTATCAGTACCGATGATATGAATTATGCCGATGCGGGCTTGCATCAGGGTGGCTTTATAGATACAAAACAAGGGGAGACTTTCTTTTTTATGTTTCAAGATAGGGATTATGTAGGGCGAGTGCCTGTATTGCAACCCGTAAACTGGATTGATGGTTTTCCGTACATCGGGAGTAAACAAGGGCGTGCTTTAACGACTGTAAAGAAGCCTAACATACCCATTACGGGCAAGCCAATAGAAAACAATTTTGTAGGAAGTGATGAATTTGAAAGTGAGAAGCTTTCCCTCAAATGGCATTGGAATCATCTTCCGGATAATAGCAAATGGTCATTGACTAAGAAGAAAGGATATCTGGCCATTACGGCAAGCCATAGTCCCAACTTTATGTATGCTCAAAACAGCCTGATGCAACGGATAGTAGGCGGTGGTTCTGTTGCAACGACAAGGATAGATTTGAATGAATTGGAAGTAAATGATATGGCTGGATTAGCGATAGCTAATCTACCTTATGCAGGAATTGGCATACAACAGAATGCTGGAAGCCAGTCTTTACTGATGTTTGAGAATGGGGAAATAATAGAAAAAACTCCTATCCAAAACATAAAAGAGATTTACTTACAGATAGAAGCTACTCCCGAAGGCACTGCAAGATTCAGCTACAGTTTTGAAGGAAAGAAGTACATCCCGTTGGGGAAAGAATTCATTATGGAGTTTACTGTAAAGACTTTCTTGGGGAATAGATTGGCAATGTTTTGCTATAACACCGGAACTGGTACTACAGGTACTGCTTTTTTCGATTGGTTTCATTTATCTATCAATCAACCAACGGGTAGTCATGTAAATGCTTTTAAACCTATCTCAATATGTAATTATGATAGCGAGAAAGGTGCGTTTGAATATCGTTTTATTCTAAAGAGACCTATGCAATTCATGGATCAGGTAAGGAATAATAATTGGTTAGGGTTTAATAATATACATTTTGATGAAGCTGCAACCTCTTTTCAGATAAAAGCAATCCCATTGGAAGGGGGTACTATTGAAGTGCATGAAGATAGTATTGAAGGAAAGCTATTGGGGTTTTGTAAAATAGCTGGTGTTGCAGGTTCAGATTACACTACCTATCAATGCCCGGTAAGTATAGATAAAGGGAAGCATGCCATCTATCTGGTGTTAAAAGGTGGTCATGGAAGTTTGTTTAAATTGGATAGTTTTTCTTTCTTGCCAAAAAGGCACTAAGACAAAAAGAAGCACAAAGAAGAAACAAGTAGTTACAATCATTATGTCATTACAATCATTTAATCATAATTATGAAAAGAAGAGTACTCACCATCGCAACCTTTGTTGCAGGATTATTTTCACTAAATCAGGGGAATGCACAGACTCCCAAACTCACTCCTCCTCCGCAGGATGCCGGATTGCCTTATACCCGTTCAGCCCGTCCTCGTGCCTTAGAAGCTTTAAAGGGAACAACGGCTCTATTTGCAGGAAGTAAGTATGCCTATATCAATGGCTATAAAGTGCGGTTGGATACAAAAGACATCCTTCGGGGGGAAGCAGTACTGCAAAATGGGAAGGTATTTGTTCCAGAAGCATTTGCTACAATCGTCAATCAAAAGGAAATTCACCCTAAACCAATCCCTAAAGGATTAGAGATTTTGCAGCCACGTTGGGTATATGAAGTAGACAGACCCACCTATACTATTCCTGCTTCTGTAGAAAAAATAACTATAAAGGAAGCAGTTTATTTTTCAGTTGATGACTTAGCTAAAACGTTGGGTAAGAAGATTTTATTAACTAAAAGAGGATTATTGTTGATTAGTGATAAGCCAATTACATATACTGATTCTGACCCTGTTTTGTCTGACTGTATTGTAAGTATCTTCGATACTCCTGAGAAATTGATGGATCCTGACATCGCTACCAAATACGTTCCCACGCTAAAAACACAAGGTAAATGGACAGATCATGCCCATGTAAAACCAGAAGATTTAAAGAGATTGGAGGAAGGAAAAGAAACAGAATGGTCTGTAACACCAAAGAGCGCGTATGATTATTCAGGTTTCAATCAATCCTTATTAGGTAGTAAAGTTCCAGCGCCAGGCATCTATCCAAGACTATTATTTAGTCCAGAAGATTTACCAATGCTGAGAAAACATATAGAAGAAAACAAGTCAGCTCAAAAGGCGATGACTGAGATTGAAGTATTATTTAAAAAGACTTGGTTTGATCCTTCAACTAGTGATGGAAAGTTGTTTGACAAACTAGCAAGTGGCGATTTTGATAAGAATGTTCCTGCAGGAATGGGTACTAATTCTTATGCAGTTGTGGGATTAACCAAAGATTTTAAACCTGGCATGCAGACTTCTCATACCAACTACATCACCAACTGCCTTACTACAATGGCTTTATATTGTTTGTTGACAGATAATGAAACACTTGGAAAAAAGGTGGCAGATGCCTTGTGCAACTACTATATTATTGCTGATAAACTGGTAGAAAATCACTTACGTACCTCTGACAGCGAATTTGGAATTAGTGGTGATGATGCCAACAATGCAGAAACTGCTTGGCGTGGTATGATTGGCATGGTTCCGCACATGGACTTAGCTTTGTCATTAGATTACGCAGGAAAGTATATGACTCCGGAACAAAGAAAATTTGTTCAGTTATTGATTGCTAAAGCTACTTACGGACGTAGAACTGGTGGTGGTGATGGACCACGCAGAGGTTGGAGAGACATCAACCACGTTACCTGGCATTTGACCCATCATTTAACCATTGCCGCCATTGAGGGATTGGATGGTTTTGACCCTGAGGCTTATGCTTCTGGTTGCGAACTAACGAGCGACTTTTTGGAGTGGGGTATTGACAATAAAGGACAAATGTTTGAAAGCAATGGAAAGAGTGGCGGCGGATTTCAGTTCGAGTTTTTGACCATGGTCTTGCAAGCCCGTCGTGGAGATAATCTGTTTGGGCATCCTCATTTTAGAAAGATGTTGACTGCGCAAGTGTTTACCACTTCTCCCAACAGAAAAGAAACTTTGAGTAGTGGCACTTGGGGTGGAAGCCCATTCTCGTTTCCAGGTGTGATGGGCATCAAATCATTTTATCCCAATGATCGGGCTGCCGATTATTTATTGCAAAATGCTTTTCCAGATGTCAACTGGTCAACCTTTGAATTAGCAGCGTACAAATCTCAGATAGAAAAAAATAGTCATGGCCTTCGTTTGCCAGGAACAACTTATCCCGCATTTGTATTTCCTTTTCCTTACGTAACAGACTGGAAAACTACTACTCGTGCTGACCTAAAAATACCTAATGACTGGAATACGGAAACGCATGGCATCCTTTCTGCCTCATCCGATAATACCGAGAATGCAGCTTGGCTATGTTTTCATACCCGCAACAATCACTACATCGGTTCGGGTCATCACCATGCTGATATTGGCATGTTCTATTTTTCTGGTCTGGGTGTAAACTGGATTACCGAATCCCCTTCCCCCAAAGCTTATTCAGGACGTTACCATAATGAGATAATCATCGATGGAAAAGCAGAGTCTGAAGGTCCTGCTGCCGGTGGTGAATATATTGGGGCTAATATCCAGCCGATGGGTGCATTCAGTTCAGAGAATATGACCTATTCTTACACTTATCAGTGGTGTACACAAGTAGGAATGAAATGGGGAGAAGGATTTAGCACTATCGATTCTTCTGTTGCAAAAGATGGTTGGGAATTGGAAACTCGTCCCGATAATTTTAAATACTTCGTAGGTACTACTCATTATAAAATGCGTTATTGGTGGCCTTCGTACAATTATTCCAACTATGTTCCAACGCTTCGTGCCTTGTGGAATCCTGTGGAATATGTGTATCGTTCAGCAGGATTAATTAAGGGAACGCATTCCTATTCTATCATTGTGGATGATGCCAAAAAGGATGCAAATCAACACTTGTATCAATGGACAGCCATGACTGCAAAGGGTGTTTGGAAAGCAGATTATACAAATATTCCTAAGGGGGCAGTGGTACTTGGTTATGATGAGAAATTAGCGAAACTGTGGGATAAAGGAACAGATGTTGCACCTCTTTCACCAAGTAAGGGCGACCCATTATTGCTTATCTACAGTATATCACAATCTAACGAAGAAAACAATGTGGCAATGGAATATGTAAAAGAAGGTACTAAGCAAACTGGTATATCCTTCACAAACTTCGCCTCCAACATTGGCTCTTACAATCGTCTGGCAATAAACAGAAATACAGTAAAGGCAAACTTTAAAGTCCTTTTGATTCCGTTTAGAAATGGAGAAGAATTGCCTACAATTTCAACTGTGGCCAACAAAACAACTATTACTTGGAAAGACGGACAAAAAGATGTGCTGGACTTTTCGGTTGATGCTACTAATAGATCAAAAGTAGTTGTAACAAGAGATGGCAAAGAAGTGGTGAAGAGTAAATAAATTAAAGAATAAAAGACCTTTATAGTATATTATTTAACAATGAAAAAGGTAAATAATCTTAACATAATAAACAATAAACTAAGTGTTTTTTCAAAGAACGTCTTTTTGTTTTGCTTAATACATACCTTAACTTTTTCTCATGCACAAATCATAATGTCTAGAGAAGAACGGTTAGCTTGGTGGCAAGAAGCTCGCTTTGGAATGTTTATACATTGGGGGGTATTTGCAGTACCTGCTGGTATTTGGAAAGGTGAACAGGTACATGGCAGGGCTGGTATTCCCGATTATGCCGAATGGTTGATGTATAACAAACAAATTCCTTGTACAGAATATCAGGCATTAGCAAAACAATTTACCGCTTCCAAATTCGACCCCTCCACATGGGTAAAGTTGGCTAAAGATGCAGGAATGAAATACATAGTCATCACTGCCAAACATCATGATGGTTTTGCTCTATTCAAAACACAAGCAAGTCACTTCAATATGGTGGATGCAAGTCCATATGGAAAAGATGTGATAAAGGCTTTGTCGGATGAATGTAAAAAAAAAGGAATGAAATTAGGGTTCTATTATTCACAGGCACAGGATTGGAATAATGGTGGATCTGTAGGATTGGCAGGCATGGGTGATAAGGCGCCTCCCGCTTGGGATAGCAGTCAAAAACAGGATATGGATACTTATATTAATAAAGTCGCAATTCCTCATATAACAGAATTATTAACTAATTACGGAGAGGATGTTCCTGCCATAATTTGGTGGGATACACCTAGAGGTATGACTAAAGCCTTTGCTCAAAAAATCGACAAAGTGGTTCATCAGTTGAAGCCGAATATCATCATGAATAATCGGATGGGAGGAGGTGTGCAAGGTGATTCAAAAACACCCGAACAATATATTCCAGCATTAGGTTATCCAGGACAGAATTGGGAATCCTGTATGACCACAAACAATTCGTGGGGATATCAGTCGTGGGATAATCATTGGAAATCAAGTACTGTCTTGTTGCGCAATCTTTCCGATATTGTAAGTAAGGGAGGCAATTATTTATTGAATGTAGGTCCGGATAAAGATGGTGTGATTCCCGCACCTTCTGCAAAAGCCCTAAAGGAAGTGGGCAATTGGCTAAAAACAAATAGTGAGGCAGTCTATCAAACTAAGGCATCTCCGTTTGTTTATCTTCCATGGGGACGCTGTACGCAGAAGGACGATAAATTATACCTGCATATCCATCATTGGCCTGCGGATGGTCATCTTAAAATTCCGATGAATTGTCCAATTGAAAAAGCTTATTTATTGGCTGATACAAATACAATTGTCAAATACAAACAGTATGGACTGTTTACTACGTTAAGCTTACCAAGACATTGTCCTGATACTACGATTACTGTGATTGTATTGAAAATTAAGGGGGCAATCCAATCAAGTATCGACAATCCCATTCCTTCTATTGGCAAAACTGCCACTGCGTCATCAATAGAGAGCGACAAGTTCAAGGCAGATTACGCTGTTGATTCTTC
>CANGFK010000103.1 GCA_947452925.1 Chitinophagaceae bacterium
AAATGGAACGAGCAATTCTGTCAGCGTTATCGATGCTGCTACCAACACAATAACTACTACAGTATCAGTTGGACATGCACCAAGACGTATTGGTATCACGCCAGACGGTACGAGGTTGTATGTGTCAAACAGTACAGATAATACGGTTAGTGTTATTGATATGGCTACCCATTCAGTAACAGCTACCATACCAGTGGGCAATACGCCATTGGGTATAACGGTTAGTCTGGATGGCGCAAAAGTGTATGTGGCAGATGTATATAGTAATGATGTAAGGGTAATCAACACGGCCACTAGTGCAGTTGTTTCAACAATTGCAGTAGGAACCAATCCTTTTGGTATCAGCCTCAGTCCTGATGGCACAAAAATATATGCAGTCAACTCTGGCAGTGCCTCTGTAAGTGTTATCAATGCAGCCACCAATACAGTAACAACAACCGTATCTGTAGGAAGAACGCCAATAAGCTTTGGTAACTTTGTTGCCAATATATTGAGTGCTTGTGCACTACCTAATATCTGGACAGGAGCTGTTTCTACCGATTGGTTCAATGCAAGCAACTGGACAATTGGTGTGCCTACCAGCAATACGGATGGAATCATTCCTGCTGCACCAGCTAATCAGCCAGTAATTGCGAGCGGGACAGCATTGGTAGATAATATGATCATAGAAAGTGGTGCTAAACTAACCAATAACGCCACCTTCAATGTGTTTGGCAACTTCGCAGACACAGGAAGGTTTGTAAGTGCAGCGGGTAGTCATGTAGTATTGATGGGCGGCATTGGTATCGTGAGTGGGGTGGATACTTTTGCTAACTTAGATATAAGAGGTGATTACGCAGTAGGTTCAACCTCAAATGATAGGATATACATCAAAGAACGCTTGATTAAGACAAGTGGTGTATTGACTACCAACAATAAATTAACGCTACTGTCCGATTCAACAGCTACTGCTCTGATACAAGATAATGGAGGTATTTTGAGTGGTAAGGCATACATCCAACACTATGCTTCAGGCAACTTTGGTTACCACCATTTCAGTAGTCCTGTAAGTGGAGCAACTGTAAACAGCTGGAGTAATGCCTTTCCTATAACCGGGCCTGATGGTGCTCCAAGCTGGTTGAGTAACTGGGGTTCTTTGCAATATTATGATGAGGAAGCTAATACGACTGCTTGGCTAGATTCTAGCTATTTCAACTATACCGCCTTGTCCAATGCCCTCACACCAGGTCAAGGATATACAGCATGGTTGAATAGTTTACCTACACTCAACACTTATGGTACGCCAAACAATGGCGCAATCAGTATTCCTGTTACGCACACTGCAGGAACGAATGACCCTAAGGGATGGAACTTTGTAGGTAATCCTTATCCATCACCAATCAGCTGGTCTTCATTGAAGGCACTGAACCCAGGTTTGTTTGGAGATGCATCTTGCTATTTGTGGAAAGCTTCGGGGACGGGTATTAACGGAACATGGACTGCTTATGATGGTACAGTAGGCGTGAATGGTGCAGGAGATGTTATCAATTCTTCTTTAGGCTTCTTTGTATATGTAAACAATAGTGGTACGCTTAACTTCAATAACTCTGTTAGGACATACACTTATACTAGTCCGGAGATATTTGGTGCTAAATCAAACGCTGTGAATATGATTCGGTTGAGCATAAAAGATGCAGTTGCCAAAACAACGGATGAAGCAGTGGTATACACCAGTTACAGAGAAAGCTTCTCCAAGAAGATGGCACAACCTGCAGGTGCAACCAATGCAACCATCGCTTTTGATGTGAAAGGAACTAAGGCAGCTATCAATGTGTTGAGAAGCATAGACAGTAAGACAGAATTGCCAATTACGCTGCTGACACCAAAGGCAGGTACTTATGCAATCAGTCTAAATACAAAGAATATCGATCTGCCGGTTTACCTGAAGGATGCTGTGACAGGAACATACACTGATTTATCAGCCAATGCAACTGTAACGGTGACTACAAGTGCTAAAGAAACAGCAGGAAGATATAGCCTTGTCTTTAAGCAGTCAACCGTTGACCGATTACCGATTACCGTTTACCCTAATCCTGCAAAGAGTGTGGTTACTGTAAAAGGAAACCATATTGCTTCAGTTCAGGTTATTGATAATTTGGGAAGAGTGGTGAAAGTGGTTTCTGCAAAGGATGCTATGAACCCTGCCATTTCAGTAAATGGCTTGCCTGCGGGTGTATATCAGTTGAAGATTCAGTCAACTGATGGCAAAGTGAGCAGCATTGGAATGGTGAAGGAATAAATGGACTTTAGATTTGACAACTTTATTAAAGTTGTCAAATCTTTTGGCCTATCAACCAAATAATAAAAGAAAAACAGATGAAAAAACAACTAGTACAATCGGCAGTCTTACTTGGCTGTATGCTATTGACAGCAACATTTATCTATTCAAGACCTCCGGGTGGTGGAGGTGGTGTAGGTGCGGGGGCACCCATCGACGGTGGTCTAAGCTTATTAATAGGTGCAGGTGCCTCTTATGGTATCAAGAAACTATATAAAAAGAAAGAAAAGAACGCTGATAACAATTGATAGATTCTTTCATCAATTGACTGGATCTAATAAAAAGCCGCTGTAACATAAATTACAGCGGCTTTTTTTGTTTATAGCACTATAAATCTGCTAGTTTAGAAGATTGTTTTTAATTTATCTATATAGCTACTAATATCGTTTTCGTAATTAAGACGGCATCGTTTGCGGTTATTCCTCATTTTTGTCTTGTTATAAACTTTTAACTGCCATTCATGATGAATTTCTGCAAGTGTTTTATTGTTCTTTCGGTTGCTTTTTTTGTATTTTCAAGTACTGCGATTGCGCAGATAGACAACTCTGCCATTTATAAAAATGGCTGGACTGACTTTAATAAGAATGGCAAGAAAGATGTCTTCGAAGACCCTTCTCAACCCGTAGAAAAGCGTGTAGCGGATTTGCTTTCACAGATGACGCTAGACGAAAAGACTTGTCAGTTGGCTACTCTTTATGGCTATGGAAGGGTGTTGAAAGATGAATTGCCTACGCCTGAATGGAAGAACAAAATCTGGAAAGATGGCATTTGTAATATCGACGAAGACTTGGCTTCTTGCAATGGCCGTGCGAAAACGTATACTAAATATTCCTTCCCATATAGCCGTCATGCCGAAGCAATCAACACTATCCAGAAGTGGTTTATTGAGGAAACAAGGTTGGGCATTCCCGTAGATTTTACCGATGAAGGTATTCATGGTCTGGAAAATGAAAAGGCTACTGCATTGCCCGCTCCCATTGCAATGGGGTGTACGTGGGATAAAAATATTATTCTGAAAGCCGGTCACATTGTGGGTAGGGAAGCAAAGGCGTTGGGTTATACTAATGTCTATACCCCTATCTTAGATTTGTCTCGCGACCCTCGTTGGGGAAGGGTAGTGGAAACCTATGGCGAAGACCCTTTTCTGATTACTGAACTAGGCAAACAAATGGTAATTGGTGTGCAAAGTGAGGGTGTTGCTTCTACTCTCAAACACTACTGTGCCTACAGCGTTCCTAAGGGTGGGCGCGATGGTAATGCCCGTACCGATCCACATATCAATCCCCGTGAACTGTTTGATATGTATCTATATCCCTACGAAAGAATTATTAAGGAAGCCCATCCTTTGGGCGTGATGAGTAGCTACAACGACTGGAATGGGATGCCTGTTACAGGTAGTTATTACTTTCTGACTGAACTCCTTCGTGAGCAATTTGGCTTTACTGGTTATGTGGTGAGCGATAGTGATGCAGTAGAGTTTCTGTTTACCAAACACCACGTTGCAAAGGATTCTGCGGATGCAGTAAGGCTGTCTCTGGAAGCTGGAATGAATGTGCGTACCAACTTCCAACAGCCAGAAACCTTCATCCTACCTGCTCGTAAGTTGGTGAAAGATGGTTTGTTGAGTATGCAGACCGTTGATAAAAGGGTGGGAGATGTGTTGAGTGTAAAGTTCCGATTGGGCTTGTTCGATCATCCGTATGTAGATCCTAAAAAGGCGGATCAGGTGGTGTTTAATGAAGATGCAAAGGCTTTCTCCAAACAGATTTCCAGAGAAGTATTGGTGCTATTAAAGAATCAGAATAACCTCCTTCCATTAGATAAATCTAAAACAAAAAACATTTTGGTTACAGGACCTTTGGCAAACGATGTGCAGACTTCTATCAGTCGTTACGGCCCCTACAATATCAAGGTGGTTTCTGTGTTAGAGGGTCTGAAGAACTATTTGGGTAATACGGCTACCGTTCAATATGCAAAAGGTTGTGAGTCTTACGATAAAGAATGGCCTGAAAGCGAATTGTACCCTACGCCTATAACGCCCGATGAACAAAAAGGGATTGATGAGGCGGTAGAGAAGGCAAAGCAATCGGATGTGGTGATTGCTGTGGTAGGTGAAACCGAAGACCAGTTTGGTGAAAGCAGAAGCCGTACCAATCTAGATTTAACGGGTCGTCAATTGCAGTTGTTGCAAGCATTATATGCCACCGGAAAACCAGTTGTTGCGGTGTTAATCAACGGTCAGCCGCTTACTATCAACTGGCCAAACAAGTATCTACCTGCCATCATCGAGGCTTGGTGTCCGGGTGCAGAAGGGGGTAATGCCATCGCCGAAACTTTGTTTGGCGACAATAATCCCGGAGGTAAATTAACCATGACTTTTCCTAAATCTGTTGGTCAGATAGAATTAAACTTTCCTTTCAAACCAGGTTCTCATGCAGGTCAGCCAGGCGATGGACCCAATGGATTTGGCAAGACAAATATCTACGGTGCATTGTATCCTTTTGGTTATGGATTGAGCTATACCACGTTCAAATACAGCAATCTGATGGTTACGCCAACCAAGCAAAAAGCCAATGGTAACATAGAAATTTCGGTGGATGTAACCAATATGGGCAGCCGAAAGGGTGATGAAGTGGTGCAGTTGTATTTTAAACAAGAGACAAGTAGTGTTACTGTTTATGAAAGTCAGCTGAGAGGCTTTGAAAGGATTACTTTAGCACCCAACGAAACAAAAACAGTACACTTTACTTTAACACCAAGGGATATTTCTTTGTTGGATAAGAACATGAAACGAGTGGTAGAACCAGGAGCTTTTGATGTACTGATTGGTAGTTCTAGCGAAGACATCAGGGCGAGTAAGCAGTTTATTATTGAGTAGAGACGGATGATCATCCGTCTTATTTTCGTAGCAGCGTAGGGGGCATTGATATGCAAAAGCCCAAAGTGTGATATAAGAGCGTTAATAGGCGCTAATAAGTTCTTTTAGAGGTTGAATGAAGGGGTAATAATCATTCTTTTCATTCAAATCATTTAATCATAATTAAAATAATAAGTATGAATAAGGCAAACATGATGGAACAAACCATGCGTTGGTATGGACCCAAAGACCCAGTTAGTTTATCGGATATCAGACAGGCAGGTTGCACGGGAGTCGTAACGGCATTACACCATATACCCAATGGGCAAGTATGGACGATTGAAGAAATTGAAATAAGGAAAGCAGAAATAGAAGCTGCAGGACTGAAATGGAGTGTAGTAGAAAGTGTGCCGGTTCACGAAGCCATAAAAACACATGCCGAGGGCTATCAGAAGTATATTGATAACTACAAACACTCTCTCAAGAACCTGAGTAGTTGCGGGATAAACATTGTGACCTACAACTTTATGCCGGTACTCGATTGGACAAGAACTGACCTTGCTTACACGGTAGCGGATGGTAGCAAAGCATTGTTATTTGAAAAGGCTGCTTTTGTAGCTTTTGATGTGCTTATATTGAAAAGAAAAGGAGCAGAAAAAGATTATACAGCGGAAGAATTAGCTCGTGCAGAAGCAAGATTTGCTGCCATGAGTGCCGATGAAAAGAAACTGTTGGAGCGAAACATCATTGCAGGATTGCCAGGAAGTGAGGAGAGTTTTACATTGGAATTATTCCAGAAAGCATTGGATGCGTATGATGGAATTGATGCAAACAAACTGCGTGAACACCTGATTTATTTCTTGAAAGAAGTAATCCCTGTTGCAGATGAAGCAAATGTGAAGATGGTCATTCACCCTGATGATCCACCCTACAGCATCCTTGGATTACCAAGAATTGTAAGCACTGCCGCTGATGCCGAAGCCTTGTTTGCAGCCGTTCCATCGTTGAATAATGGTCTGTGTTTCTGTACAGGTTCATTCGGCGTTCGTCCCGATAATAACTTGCCAGCTATGGTAAAACAGTTTGGCGACAGAATCAACTTCATCCATCTGCGTAGCACCAAAAGAAATGAATACGGCGATTTCTATGAAGACAATCACCTGGAAGGCGACGTAGATATGTTCTCTGTAGTAAAAGAACTGGTGGCTGTGATGAAGAAAAGAAATATCTCCATACCAATGCGTCCCGACCACGGACATCAGATGCTCGATGACCTGAAAAAGAAAACGAACCCTGGCTATTCGGGAATTGGCAGATTGCGTGGTTTGGCAGAATTGAGAGGGCTGGAACTAGGAATAGTAAAATCGATTGGATAGAATAAGTTTCAGGTTACTAGTAACTAGTAACCTGAAACTTGTAATTAATTTTCCTCCCGACATAGGGCATTGGTTGTTTTTTTTGTCTTAATAAGCCAAAGTAAAACTGTTTGCTCAGAATGAATGACTTCAATTCTTTAACAATCGTCAATTATTCACTGTTAATTGCCAATTGTCAATTGTCAATTGTAAGTTATCAATTATCAATTTAAAATAGTAGCATGATTTCAATTATTAATCAAGCGGGAAAGTATGCAGATAAGACCGCTATAATTGCTGATGATAAACAGTATAGCTACCGTCAATTGTTGGCGGCTTCTTCTTCCTTTGCCAGCGATTTATTGTCGGATACAGATGATTTGCACGAGGCGCGAGTGGGCTTTATGGTGAATCCGGGGTTTGATTATGTAAAGGTTCAGTGGGCAATCTGGCAAGCAGGCGGCGTGGCTGTTCCCCTTTGTTTGACGCATCCTTTGCCTTCTTTGCAATATGTAATTGAAGATACCAATGCAACGATTGTGGTGGTTTCGCCTGAATATGCGCCCATCCTTTCTGATCTGTGCAAAGAGCGCAGTATCCGTTTGGTGGTACTGGGTAGCGAAACGGTAAAAGAAAATGTGACGTTACCACCAATTGATATCTCCCGCAGGGCAATGATTTTATATACCAGCGGTACTACCAATAAGCCAAAAGGGGTAGTGACCACCCACAAAAACCTGGAAGCACAGGTGACTACGTTGGTAAAGGCTTGGGAATGGACTTCGGCAGATCATATTTTGTGCGTACTTCCGTTGCACCACGTTCATGGCATTATCAACGTAATCTCTTGCTCGCTTTGCAGCGGTGCAACTTGTGAGTTTATCCCATCGTTTTCTGCTGAGGGCATCTTCGAATTGTTCTTGAAGGGTAAGTTGAACTTATTTATGGCTGTTCCTACCATCTACTTCAAACTAATTGCTTATTGGGAATCTCAGACAAAGGAGAAGCAAGTAGAACTTACAGAATGTATGGCTAAGTTCCGTTTGATGGTCTGCGGTTCTGCTGCATTGCCAGTGACTGTGATGGACAAGTGGGAACACATCAGCGGACAGATACTGCTTGAACGTTATGGTATGACCGAAATAGGAATGGCTATCAGCAACCCTTATCATGGCGAGCGCAAGCCTGGTCATGTGGGCAAACCATTGCCCGGTGTAAATATTCGTTTGGTAGATGAGCAAAATAAGGATGTAGCACCCGATCAGCCCGGAGAGATATTGATTAATGGCGATAATGTGTTCTTAGAATATTGGAACAGACCCAACGCTACAGAGGAGTCTTTTGTAGATGGAAGGTGGTTTAAGTCGGGTGATATTGCCATTATAGAAGATGGCTACTATCGTATCATGGGGCGCAACTCAGTAGATATTATCAAGTCGGGCGGGTATAAGATTTCTGCTTTAGAGATAGAAGAAGTATTGCGTACCCATAACCTGATAAAGGACTGTGCGGTTGTAGGCATTGACGATGACGAATGGGGCGAATTGATTGTTGCAGCTTTGGTGGTGTCTGATTCTGCAATTGATCTGAAAGAATTGAATAAGTGGCTTCGCGAGAAGATGGCAGCATATAAAACACCAAGAAAGTACTTGTTGGTGAGTGAATTGCCACGCAATGCAATGGGTAAGGTTACGAAGAACGATGTAAAAAAACTATTCTCATGAAACAACTAAGGGTTTGTATCTTTCTTATTGTCTCCACTTTTATGGTGGTTGGTACTGATGCTCAGAAGAGGTATCAGTCAGAAATATTTAGCAATATTGAGACTTTAAGTGATATTCAGTATGGGCAGGCAACCAACTTAAAGGGGAACAGCCAGACGCTGTTGTTGGATGTGTTTTCGCCTCCAAAGACAGATACTGCTAAGCGCCGTCCGTTGGTACTATTTATTCATGGCGGTGGATTTGTGAGTAATACAAAGGTTACTGGCTTTGGAAATTTACTCTGCTGGGGATTGGCAAAGAGAGGATATGTAACAGCTAGTATCGATTACAGGTTGGGGGTTGACAAGTCAGATCCGAGTAAGGATGGGCATATTGAGGCAATGTATCGGGCACAGCAAGATGGCAAAGCCGCCATCAGGTTCTTTAGAAGGTATGCAGACACCTATGGTATAGACACTTCTCAGATATTCATTGCAGGAAGTTCTGCTGGTTCAATGACTTGTTTGGGAATTGCTTATATGCAAGAGAAAGATATTCCTTCAAGCATCAATAAAAATCAGTGGGGAACATTGGAGGGGAATAGTGGCAATGAGGGTTATTCTTCCAAAGTGTGTGGGGTAATCAATTGTTGGGGTTCTATGGTAAACTACAAGTGGATTGATAAGGGGGGCGTGCCACTGTTCAACATAGCTGGTACAGCAGACAAAACAGTTCCTTACGACAGTTCTTATGGTTACAGTAGTTTCAAGTATGGTTCCTATGTACTTTATCAAAGGTGTCTGGAAGTGGGCGTGCCAACAGGTTGGAGACCATTCATAGGTGCAGGACATACCTTAGATAACAATAAAACCAAGCAGGACAGTGCTATCCAATCAATGGCGGCGTGGTTATATACGCAGCTGAAGATTGTAAAAGGAAAGAATGAAGAAGGTGTATTTCGCTATGAGAAAGACATCAATGCTTTTGATAGTTTAAATAAAGTAGAGCATTACTCCGACAATGCAATTATGTTCCTGGGTAGTTCTTATATACGTTTATGGAAGAATATCAGAGAAGATATTGGTTATAAGGATGTGATTCATCGTGGTTTTGGAGGATGTAATC
>CANGFK010000104.1 GCA_947452925.1 Chitinophagaceae bacterium
ACCATTGTATGATTTAAGGAGCAGAAATGGCCCTAAACACAGGCACAAGGGCGCTAAAACCTCAGACGACTACGCTAAAACCACACCAAACTGTCATAAAAGCATACACGAGGTCGCTAAAACCCAACCAAAATCGCTAAGTGGCCACCCGACTGTCATAATAGCACGCAAAGGAACACTAACACCTCACCAAACCTCGCTAAAAGGTCACCCAAGTACGCTAAACGCACAACTATTTTTTCATTATTCTCAACTAATCAAAAATAATTCACCTCTCGCTTAGATACAATTCCTTAAGTGTTTCAATGGATGAATGTAAAGCAGCGTTCATTTTATGTAAAAGTGAATAATAGATATGTTAATAGAAATACGACGCATATAGATGATAACTGACTATCCTATTGGTGCTGCTTTTTGGGAGCTTTTCACACCTCCTGCATCAGTTTGAGAACACTTACCAAGCAATTTTTAATAGAATAAGAACCTGTTTGAGTTAATTATGTACGATAAATACTACTTTACGCCCTCAAATTATAAATAATGAGAAATATATTCTTTCTTTCACTGATGGCATTGGTTTTTCTAACTTCTTGCAAGCTTAATAGTGAAACACAAACAACAACGTCAACCGAACCTAATAAAGACCTCTCAATTCTTTTCGATCAATACCATGAAGAGGAATTACAGCTTTTTCCAATAAATGCTACTTATGAAGGTGACAACAGGTTTAACGATAAACTACCTATCGATTTCACAGACTCTTTCCGTGATTCACTTCACCGCTTCTACGATAAATACAATACAAAACTAGCCAGCTACGACACCACCAAACTGAATGAGCAGGATAAATTAAGTATTGACTTCTTCAGATACAACCTCAACCTCAGCATCGAACAACTAAAGTTTCATGAAAATTACATTCCATTCACTCAGTTTGTTGGCCTTACATTGACTATGGGTCAGTTTGGTAGTGGTGAAGGTGGTCAGCCTTTTAAAACTGTGAAAGATTATGATAATTGGTTACTACGTGCCACCGCTTTCAGTGCCTGGGCAGATAGTGCTGTTGTCTATTTCAAAAAAGGGATTGCGGCCAATTACGTTTTGCCCAAGGCTCTCGTAGTAAAAATGATTCCTCAGATGTACGATCTGGTTACTACCAACGTCAACACACACCTGTTCTATGCCCCAATAAAGAAAATGCCGGCTACTTTCATTGAAGCCGATAAAAAAAGATTAACAGCTGCTTACACCAAGTTGATAACGGAGCAAGTAGTGCCTGCTTACAAGAAACTAGGTGACTTCTTGAAAAATGAATACCTACCCAAAGCAAGAACAACCTCAGGCGTATCAGCACTTCCAGACGGAAAAGCCTACTATGAATTTTGTGTTAAACAAGGAACCACCACTACCAAAACGCCTGATGAAATTTATAATCTCGGTCTTTCAGAAGTTGCCCGCATCAGACACCAGATGGATAGCGTGAAATCAATGGTAAAGTTTAATGGAGACCTTAATGCCTTCTTTGAATACATGAAGACCGATAAGCGGTTTATGCCTTATAAAACCCCCGCCGAAGTATTGGCTGCCTTCGAAAAGATACACCAGACAATGCAGCCTCAGTTGCAGAAAGAGTTTATTCATGTGCCCAAAACAAGGTTCGAGATAAGACAGACAGAAGCCTTCCGTGCAGCTAGTGCCAGTGCGGAGTATAACCAAGGCAGTGCAGATGGTAGCCGCCCAGGCATATTCTATGTGCCGATATTGGACGCTACCAAGTTTAATACGACCAGTGGTATGGAGAGCTTGTTTCTACACGAAGCAATTCCCGGGCATCACTACCAGATTTCCTTGCAACAAGAAGATACAACACTACCTAAGTTTCGCAGGTTTAGTGGGGTGAATGCATACCAGGAAGGGTGGGCTTTATACTGTGAGAGTCTTGGCAAAGAATTAGGGTTATATACCGACCCTTATCAGTACATGGGTGCTTTGGGGGATGAGATACATCGTGCAATAAGGCTGGTAGTTGATGTTGCCATTCATACAAAAGGGATGACACGTGAGCAAGCTATTAAATATATGATGGACAACGAAGCCATCAGCGAACAAGGTGCTACTGCCGAGATAGAAAGATATATGTCTTGGCCTGGTCAAGCACTCGGATATAAAATTGGTGCACTCAAGATTAGAGAACTTAGAACCAAGTACGAAAGTTTACAGGGTAATAAATTCAACATAGGCAGTTTCCATGATGAAGTACTGAAAGACGGATGCTTACCTCTTGCACTATTGGAAGCTAAAATAGATAAATGGGGAGCTAAGTGATTGTTGCTAGAGAATTGGCAGTCGCTGATTCGTCCTACCGGTTTTACTCAATATCAGAAGATTTGAATAGCTTAAAAAGTATACCTGCATACAAATAGTGACCAAGCTTATTAATGCTTGAGTATCAAAATAAAAAGAGCGTAGGAAGTTATTTTATCCTACGCTCTTTTCTATTATAATTTTTTTCTATTAATGCTGATTGGGGGTATTACCTATTAAGTTACCACCAATTTTAATTCCAGGTATGGTGGTGGTTTGTTTATCAAGATTATCAGAGGCGCTCTGTTTCACAACCAACTTTGCTTCATTGGGTGAATTGGTAGTGCAAGTAGGACATACAACCGTATACTTGTTGCCATTATACAAAGCCTCACAAGTACCATCTTTATTCCATTTATCAGGGTTGAAGATGTAGTTTATTGGAGAATACTGTTTAGAATTCAAAAACTTCAAAGTATTAGAACCATTTTCCGCCTTCACACGCAGACCATCACCCTCAATTGCATCACAGATAACAGGCGTATATTGAGGAAAAATAATTTCATTCACATACTTTCCATTATTAAACTTAATCACGCCATTCTTTACCGCAATCTGATCATTACTCAAGAAACGAGTTAGCACAAGCTGTTGATCAATGTAAAACTGCACTTGTTTGATGTCAATATTGTTTGCACTCAACTTATCAAACAAATCACGAGTAAAGGGAACAAAAGGATCTTTTGCAGATGGCGGCTCTGTTCTTGCAGCAGCGGGTTGCTGAGCCTGATGTATGGGCTTTTTGGGAGCACATGATTGCACAATCAACGTGATTGCAACAGTTGCTATTATAATTAACTTATTCATTAAATGCTTTTTAGGTCTACAAACCAGCGTAGTACGCCTAGTTACTTTGTAAAGAAACGCTAATTGTGTCGTTTTATTTTCCCTATCAACAAAAAGATTAAGATACAACGCTCACACATCCTTAACCTAAAGCATTAATATCTTCTTCTGTCGTTATTTCTTGGTTCGAATCTATTTCCTCTGCTATCATTTCTATCATTACTTCTGTAGTTGAAGTCAGTAGAGGTTTTTCTAGGTTGATCTTCTGCTACTTTAACAGCTATTTTCTTACCAAATATGGCTACACCGTCAAGTAAATCCATTGCTTCTTTCCCCTCGGCATCATTTGGCATATCAATAAACCCAAATCCTTTGCTCTTTCCAGTATTCTTGTCTGTTACTAAAATTGCTGATTGAACTGAGCCATACAATTCAAACATTTCTTTAAAATCTACCTCATCCAAATTGGGAGATAACCCCCCTACAAAAAGTTTCATACTTGTTATTTTGCGGTAAAAGTACAACTCTCAAGTGTTATGGAAATAATAATTGCTTAATAAAATGCTCAAACCAACTTTATTCAGTCTTTTTTCTGCGTGTAAAAACAATTAAGGACTCCAAAACGCGAATAGCTTCTTTCATTTTGAACAGGCATTTGGAAGAATATTGTACCTCAAACAAAGAAAATGTAGGTTAAGGCATTAAATTAAGTTACTTTTGCGCCAAATTATAAGAAATAGATGATAACTTTTGAAGAGTTGGGGTTGGATGCGAGGCTTGTACAAGCCGTTACAGAACTGGGGTATGTGAACCCAACACAAATACAAGAAAAGGCAATACCAGTATTGCTTTCAGGCACTAAGGACTTTATTGGTCTGGCACAAACAGGAACAGGAAAAACTGCGGCTTTTGGTTTACCATTACTACATATTATCAATGCAGAAGATCGTTACCCTCAAGCATTGATTGTTTGCCCTACAAGGGAGCTTTGCATGCAAATCGTTAATGAAGTGGAGCTATTTAAGAAACATGTAAAAGGTGTTTCTGTAGTGGCTGTTTATGGAGGAGCAAGTATTGGTTTACAAATAAGAGATTTGAAACGTGGTGTTCAAATTGTAGTAGCAACACCAGGTCGTTTAATAGATTTGATTGAAAGAAAAGCAATAGATCTTGGTCAGATTAAGTATGTAGTTCTTGATGAAGCAGATGAAATGCTGAACATGGGTTTTAAAGATGATATTGAATTCATTCTACAAAATACCCCACAACGCGAAAGCACCTGGTTGTTTAGTGCTACCATGCCGCCAGAGATAAGAAAGGTGAGCAAGAAATACATGAACGAACCTTTTGAAGTTACAGTTGGTAAAGTAAATAGTGGAAACAAGAATATTGATCACCAATACTACATCACTTCTGCACAACACCGTTACGAAACTTTAAAGCGTTTAATAGATTTTAATCCTGGTATATATGGTATCATATTTACAAGGACTAAGGTTGATGCACAGGATATTGCCGAAAAATTAACCAGAGAAGGATACGATATTGATGCCCTTCATGGAGACTTGACACAGGCTCAACGTGATAAAGTAATGGGGGAATTTCGCGATAAAACATTACAATTACTGATTGCTACAGACGTAGCAGCACGTGGTATTGATGTACAAGGAATTACACACGTTATCAACTACGAACTTCCCGACGATATTGAAGTATACACACACCGTAGCGGTAGAACAGGTCGTGCTGGAAACACAGGCATCTGTATGAGCATCGTTCATGCCCGTGAAACATTTAAGTTGAAAGCAATTGAAAAATTGATTCAAGCTACGTTTAACCGTGTAGATATACCTACTGGTAAAGATGTTTGTAGAAAACAGTTTTATGCCGTAATGGATAAATTATTGGAAACCGATATTACTCACGGTGATTATGACACTTATTTGCCTATGTTGCAAGAGAAGTTTGCAGATGTAAGCAAAGAAGATATTCTGAAGAGATTGGCTGCTGTTGAGTTTGACAGGTTCCTGAAGTATTATGAAAATGCAGAAGACCTTAACTTAAGAGATGGTGGCAGACAGAAATCACGTGAGTTTGGAAGCGATAGAGGAGGAAATAGTGGTCGCGAAAGAGTAAGGTTTGAACCTAGAGAAAGGCAAGAAAGAGGCAACTATAGCGGTGGCGGTGGTGCTACATCCGGCTATGCTCGTTTGTTTGTTAATCTAGGGACTAAGGATGGTTTTTACAAAGCAAGTTTCTTACAGTTTATCCTAGACATGAGCGATTTGAAGAAAGAAGTTCTTGGAAGAATAGATATGAAAGACATGAACAGTTGGGTAGAAGTAGAGCAAGGAGCTGCTCACCAAATGATTCGTTGTTTGGACGGAAAGAATTACAAAGGCAGACGCATCAGAATGAACGATGCTAATAGCAGATAGAAAAAGTTACGGGGTTCAGGTTACTTGCTACTGGCAACCTGAATCTTAAAACCTCAAATACGTACTTATTATCACTCATGTAGCATAGTGTTCTAGACCAATGGAGTCGTCATTATGTGAATAAAACAACAAAAATGGAAGCAACTATTGCAGCCCCAACAATGAAAGAAGTTACACAGAAAGCATGGAGTAAACGTCCGCTAATTATTAGCGGTCCATGTAGTGCAGAAACCGAAGAACAAGTATTAGCTACAGCCACAGGACTAGCAGCTACTGGAAAAGTAGATGTAATGAGAGCAGGTATCTGGAAACCACGTACACGCCCTGGAAGTTTTGAAGGTATTGGTACAAAAGGATTACCTTGGTTGCAAGCAGCAAAAAAGATTACAGGATTACCAGTAGCAGTAGAAGTTGCTACAGCAAAACAAGTAGAAGATGCTTTACATTTTGATGTAGACATTCTTTGGTTGGGTGCTAGAACAACTGTAAACCCATTTAGTGTACAAGAAATTGCAGATGCACTTCGCGGTGTAGATGTACCTGTACTAATTAAGAACCCTATTAATCCTGACTTAGAGTTGTGGATAGGTGCTGTAGAAAGAGTTGCAAAGGCTGGCATCAAACAAATTGGCTTGATACACAGAGGATTTAGCAGCTACGGAAACACAGAATACAGAAATGCTCCTATGTGGCATTTGGCTATTGAAATGAAGCGTCGCTACCCAGAATTGATGATTATTAATGATCCTTCACACATTTGTGGTCGTCGTGATATTCTACAAGAGGTTGCCCAAAAGGCCATTGATTTAGATTTTGATGGTTTAATCATTGAAAGCCATGTTGACCCTGATCATGCTTGGAGCGATGCTAAGCAACAAATAACTCCTGAAAGATTGGGTGAAATGCTTGGCAATATCCGTTGGAGAAAAGAGGATGTAGCCTCGGAAGAATACCATGCTGCATTGGAAAAATTGCGTCAACAGATAAATCAATTAGATGACGAGTTGATGCAAATTCTTGGTCAACGTATTAAAGTTGCAGAGAAGATTGGTCAATACAAAAAAGATAACAACATCACCATCTTACAAACTAATCGCTGGAATGAAATATTAGAGCGCGCCTTTGCTAAAGGCGATAAACTTGGACTAAGCAAAGAGTTTATCACTAAGTATTTTGATGCTGTTCACATGGAAAGCATTAATCACCAGAATAAGATAATGAACTCCTAAAATAAAAAGTACCCTGCCCAAAGCAGGGTACTTTCTTTGTTTAATCCCCCAATGCTCCTTTTAGAAGGGATATGTGCATGAAAAAACAAACATTCAAGTTTACTACAGCCTCTGTCGATTATTACTTTGATGCCTCCATTAAACAATTAAAAGAAGTTGTTTCGGTTGATAATACCATTATCATTACCGACGAAACCATTCATAACCTGCATCAAGCAAAGTTTAAAGGCTTCAAAACAATTGTTGTTCCTCCTGGAGAAAAGTACAAGAATCAAACAACAGTTGACAGCATTATTAATCAATTAATAGAACTACAAGCTGACAGAAAAACAACACTTGTAGGTATTGGTGGTGGCGTAATTACGGATATGACTGGCTATGTAGCAAGTATTTATATGCGTGGTGTAGCTTTTGGTTTTGTACCAACTACTTTATTAGCAATGGTGGATGCAAGCATTGGTGGCAAGAATGGCATTGATGTAGGACTATTTAAAAACATGGTGGGCATTATTCGTCAGCCTAAGTTTTTATTATATGATGTAAGTCTATTGCAAACCTTGACTGATGCAGATTGGAGCAATGGGTTTGCTGAAATTATTAAACATGCTTGTATTAAGGATGCAGCCATGTTTAAGTTATTAAAAGCAAATACATTAGCAACATTTCAAAAGGACAAGAAATTGTTGGCTGACTTGGTAGAGCGTAATGCTAAACTTAAAACCAAGGTGGTACAGAAAGATGAGTTTGAAAAAGCCGATAGAAAACTACTAAACCTAGGGCACACGCTAGGTCATGCATTGGAGAACAAATACGAACTATATCATGGGCAAGCAGTTGCAATAGGTACCGCTTATGCAGCCATTATTTCAGAGCAGTTACTTGGGTTTAAACAAACTGAAGAGGTAAAGGCAGTACTAGGTAACTATGGGCTTCCAATTAATCTTGAATTTGATAAAATCGCTGTTTTGAATGTTTTGAAAATGGACAAGAAAAGGGAGAAAAATTCTATCAATTACATCTTGTTGGAGAAGATTGGGAAAGGTGTAATAAAACAAATTCCGATTGAGGAAATTGAACAAATAATTAAGGCATTCTAGATTGTGATTAAATGATTGGAATGAAAGAAATGATAAGTAAACTATTTCTCAATTCGAATTTAATTATGATTAGTAATTTATAAGAAGAAAATAGACATAAGTGATTGTAACGATACAACCATCAAAATTAAAAGGAACGATAACGGCTGCGGCTTCTAAAAGCTCCATGCAACGGGCTTGTGCTGCGGCACTTCTAAAAGTGGGAGAAACTATTATACATAATCCTGGTATATCCAATGATGATAAGGCTGCTGTGCAGATGATTCAAGATTTGGGCGCAACTGTAGAATATAAGGATGAGGTTTTGGTTGTTAATTCTAAAGGATTAACAACTAAAGAAGATATTACAGTTAACTGTGGTGAAAGTGGATTGGGCATCAGGATGTTTACCCCCATTTTTGCTTTGTCACCAAGTAAGATTACCATCAATGGAAAGGGAAGTTTATTAACCCGTCCTATGGATTTCTTTGATGAGATATTACCTCAATTAGGCATACAGATTACGTCTAATGCAGGTAAACTTCCATTGCATATTCAAGGACCATTACAACCTAAAGCAATTACCGTTGATGGGTCGCTTAGTTCTCAGTTTTTAACAGGACTATTGTTTGCCTATGCTGCTTCTGCTACAGAAGCTGTCACTATTTCTGTTACTGATTTAAAGAGTAAACCATACATAGATCTTTCTCTTAAGGTTTTGGAAGACTTTGGTTATAGTATTATCAATAATAACTACGAAAGTTTTACTGTAAATCCTGCTGATAAATCAACTCAAAAAGATAGTATCGATTATACGGTAGAAGGTGATTGGAGTGGTGCCGCTTTTCTATTAGTGGCAGGCGCTATTGCAGGAGACATTACAGTAAAAGGATTGGATGTACAATCTACCCAAGCTGATAAGGCAATATTGCAAGCTCTGATAGATTGCGGCTGCAAACTCTCAATTCAATCAGAGCAAATAGATGTTGCCTGTCCCACTTTAGGGGTTGGGGGTAGTGGTAGTTTACAAGCTTTTCATTTTGATGCCACTGATTGTCCCGATTTATTTCCTCCGTTAGTTGCACTTGCTTCTTATTGTACGGGCAAAACGGTAATTGAAGGTGTAAGTAGGTTAGCGCACAAGGAAAGTAATCGCGGATTAACATTGCAAGATGAGTTTGCTAAGTTGGGTGTAGAAATTGTTTTGCAAGACGATTTGATGATTGTTAATGGTGGTAATGGTTTGCATGGTGCAACTGTTCATTCTCGCCACGATCATCGTATTGCAATGGCTTGTGCTGTTGCTGCTTTAAAAGCAACTGATACTGTGACAATTGAAGAAGCGGAAGCCGTTAGTAAATCGTATCCTAATTTTTATCAGCACATAGAAAAGTTAGGGGCAGTAGTTTCTTAGACTTATAATACATTTGAACATTAC
>CANGFK010000105.1 GCA_947452925.1 Chitinophagaceae bacterium
CGCATTGCCTTTTATGTTGTTCATCTTCACCGTTTCATCTGCAATCTGCAAAGCCCCTGACAAATTTTGAATAGTTAAGTTGCTGTATTTCACCTTGTCAGCCAATGCATTTACCACAATATTTAAGTTGGCAGGTACAATGAAAGGAGCAGACGCTGGCGTGTTTTTAGTGGCAGTATCTGCAGAAACGCCCATAAGTTCATTCAAATCAATCTCTCCTGCTTTTAGGTTTACAACTCCATCCAAAGGTTCGTTTTTGAGGGCATATGCCAAAATGTTATTCAGGTATCCATTTGCTGCAAATGTTGTTTTTTGATATTGTCCATCTGCATTGTTGAGCGTTACATTTTTGGGGTTGAATGTCATTAATAGGTTATTCACTTTTACTCCTGTTGGATAGTCTTTAGAGGCATAAAGGAAATTGCTCAATGCGATGGTTCCTTTGGCATTAAACTTATCAAATTGCTTTGCTTTCAGGGCATTTGAGCTTCCACTCATAGAAGCATCTGCGTTTATTAATCCACTTAATTGGGTTCCCTCTGCAAGCTTTACGAAGCGTGTGACTTTAGATAAATCAAGTTTTCCTTTTGCGGCTGCATCTACATACAAATCAGTCATCGGATTCTTTACAAATACCTTAAAATCAAATGGATCATCCGCCATTTCTATATGCCCTTGCGGAATATTGACAACAGTATGATCCAGATTGCCATCTGGATTATTTATATCAACTTTTACATTTATGTTCTTAACAGGGGCTGGTAAGTCAGGATATTGAAAGAAGCCATTCTTTACTTCCAGGTTCAATTGAAATGCGGGTATTTGTTTGCTGTTATAGTTGCCCTTTACGAAGCCATTAAGCAGTGCTTCGCCACTTGTTTTGATTGCAGCAAAGTTGTTTTGATAGATCGATGGTACGAAAGAAAGAATGCTTTTGAAACTGGTAGACGGAGCTTTAAAGCTGATGTCCATTCCATATGTTGTGTCATTCACAAATTGGAAGTATCCTGCAGTTGTCAGTTGCAATTCATTCAGCTGTACTTTGTCAGTTTCAAAGGTGAACTTCTTATTTGTGTTGTCTATTTTGATATCCAAATCGATACTGGTTTTTACTTTGTTGAGGTATGGAACACCACCATAACTGAAATTTACAGTGTCAGCAGTAGTCTTGGTTGCAAGCGTAAATAAATCGGAAGTGAAGTCGCCACTGCCGCTGTGTTCAAGATTAATTATCTCAGTAGACATATTCATCCCTTTATCAACGTAACTTATGTATCCATTGTGGATGGCATAATGTTTTAGTGTCATCCTAAATGGTTTACTTTCTTTGGAAGTAGTAGTGGTATCGGTTGTGGGTTTGGTAATATTCCAGTTTGCTTTGCCATCTTTGTTAGCTATGGCATGAATGCGGGGTAGTTCCAGATCAATAGAAGAAATTTTTACTTGGTCGCCGGTAATAACACTCATCAGATTTAATGACAAATCGAAACTTTTCACAGATACTAAGGTGTCGCCATCAAATGCATCAATCCCAACTACACTCAAGTCATTTAAAGCAACGGAAAGGCTTGGGAAGTGCCTGAATAAGGAAATATCTACACCGCTGAAATCTACCTTAGCGTTTAGACTGCTGTTTATCTGAGTTTTCACTTTGTCTTCTATTTTGCCTTTAAAGAGCAATGGTATTGTAACCGCGGCTACTAGGAGAACAAGTACTACAATTCCTGAGATAGTAAGGACTTTTTTATACATGCTGATCAATTTTATATTGTGAATTAAATGGTTTGTGATAATAGTTGGCAAATTAGGGGCTTTTTGGGAAAGAGAGCGTAAAGAATATGTTAGTCGGCTTGTTTTAACGATTATAAAACAGGTGGCTAAAAAAGCACATCCAAGTTAAATAAAAGCAGTCCTCCTGCTTTTATTTAACTTGGATGTGCTGTGAGAAGGAAAATGAATGTATTAATTTGATTGATGCTTTTGCTAGCTAAAGATTGCCTTCAGAAAGCTTGCAAGCCTAAGTCCGCCAATCAGCAGTTGTTTTTCAATTACGGTAGCATTTTTATCCATGTATGCCTTGTCTATTTTTCCATCTTTGAAGTCATAGACCTCATCTAGGTTTGAACGGGAATCATTCATCCATTTCAAAAGGTCTATGTGTTGAATGTCATTAAGTTGATCCGGAGTAAAAGAGGAATAGTATTGTGTGCAACTATCTATGTTTATTTTCTTTGCATCAATCATTTCAGTATCCCAGAAACTGTGTAAATTTCCAGAATAGCCCGGCGCTTTTATGTCAATTGCATTACCGCCTTTGTCAATTGGATAGCCAGTGTGGAGTGGTTGATGCAAATCGCCCACTAGATGAAAAGCCATTAGTATATATTGCTTTATCTGGCTGTCTTTTAGTGTCTCTTTGTGCCTCATGGCCACCATCACACTGTTCAGCACTGTTAGAATGTTGCCTTCATTAGTCGGTTTGAAGGTGCTGTCCTTTGGTATATCTATATAATGCCAAGGTCGCATGTAGCTGTAGTAGTCATTGGAGCGCATCTCGTCCATCCAGGTGCCTGCTTCTTCAATACTCATTCGCTTCAGATAATGTTTCACTTTCTGTTGCGTAGTTTCATCAAGGTATTTGAAAGCTATTTCTGCTGTTAATTGATGGCCTTTAGCCCCCCAAGCAAAAGATTTTTCTGGCACTATGAATAGTGAAATAGCAACGATAAAGGGAATGACTAATTTCTTCATTTTAATGATTGTTTGTGTAGATTGTTACTAATGCGTTAGGACATTAGTCTGCAATTATAGCATATTTATCTTACAACTCTAAAGTAACCAATTTATTATTATTGTAAATTTATTTGATAAAGCATCCCTTTTCTGTAAATATTGATAATTAGGGTCGGTATGGCTTCACTTTTTTGCAATGTAAAGTATTGTAAATAGTACTTTATATTACTTTATTAATTATTTTATTTCAGTTTTTAGTTCAAAAATATTAATATAGAATAGGTCTGTAGAAGGCTGGTTAACTGTTTGAATAAAGTTTTTTATTTAATCTGAAGCAAAAAACTATTGTTCATTACAAACCCAACCCTTACATTTGCAGCCGGCAGGTCTTATACGACCAGCTCCTGTTGAAACTCCCCAGGGTAGGAATACAGCAAGGATAGACGGTTGTAGCGGTGCGATGTAAGTAGCCTGCCGATTTTTTTCTAATCTTTATCAGGATTACATAAATATTCTAATCTCTATCAGAAGAATCACCTTCACAAATTCAAATTAAATGAAATTTTTTATTGACACGGCAAATCTGGCTCACATCAAGGACGCCAATGATTTAGGTATTTTGGATGGCGTTACAACCAATCCATCATTGATGGCTAAAGAAGGCATCAAGGGTAATGATGCTATCTTGAATCATTACAAAACAATCTGCGAACTAGTAGATGGCGACATCAGTGCAGAAGTTTTATCGGTAACTTTTGATGAGATGGTTGCAGAAGGTAAAATCCTTGCAGCAATACATCCTAACATCGTAGTGAAAATCCCGATGACTAAAGATGGCATCAAAGCAATCAAATGGTTTTCTGATAATGGAATCAGAACAAACTGTACGTTGGTGTTCAGTGCTGGTCAAGCAATTTTAGCTGCAAAAGCTGGTGCTACTTATTTGTCTCCTTTCATCGGTCGCTTGGATGATACAAACTGGGATGGAGTTGATTTGATTGCTCAGATTGCAAACATCTATGCTATTCAAGGATTTGAAACACAAATATTGGCAGCATCTATCCGTAATCCATTGCATATTGTGAAATGTGCCGAAGCAGGTGCAGATGTTTGTACTTGCCCATTAAGTTCTATCCTTGGTTTATTAAAACATCCTTTGACAGACATAGGATTGGCTCAGTTTATTGAAGATGCTAAGAAAATGTAATCAATAGATACACAACACATTATTAAGCATACAAACAATCCCCGCAAAATAACTTGTGGGGATTGTTGTTTTATGTGTGTCGAGAAAACAAAGGTGGTAATTGAAATAACTTTTCGGTTGATCCGGCAAATAGGGGTGGAGTATTCCGTCTTTCACTATTGGGAATAAGTGTGCTATATAGATAGGCTTCAGTAGCTCATTTAAAAAATAAACAAATATTTTTTGGCTCGCTCGTGTCAGACCCCTATATTTGCACTCCCAAAACGGACAAGGAGCGTTGGTAAATCGGTTAATACACCTCCCTTTCACGGAGGAATGACGGGTTCGACTCCCGTACGCTCTACCATAAATTCTCTGAAAAGAGTTTATAATGCAGCAAATCATACTAATTGGTTTGCTGCATTTTGTTTTAAACCTTATCGATAATTATTTATTAAATCAATTGGCTAACCAATAACTCAATTGTCTGAAACTATTTGAAATATGGAAGGCATTGCTTTCTCCGAAACTATTGCTAAAAGAAAGCACAATTGCTGAATTACTTCCCTCCTGCAAGCACTTTCCTAAACACATTTGTTAGCGGTAGTTTTTGTCTACAAATCGATTGTAAATTTCAAAGTATTGTTTGTTTCTAAAAACGTACTGTCTCCTATTTTGAATATCTATGATTGCCCAATTGGGAACAATTACTATTCGCCGCTCTCTACCGTCTTTAATGATACTTGCATAGAAACTTGGTCCAACTTTTTGTTGTAAATGCCTCTGTGATTTCACGTGTCCAACAAGATAATTTAGGGTGTCAATCATTTTTGTGTCTAACTGAATTTTGATAACATTCCGAGCTGTATCAACTGATTTACTATAAAATAAGAAGCTTGCACTTGTAGTCCCTGCATGAAAACCTTTATATATAAAAGCTGTGTCAATAAAGTTTTTATTAGCCACTTGGCTAAACAAACTTAAACTCATCATTAAAAATAATATTAGTAATGGAATTCTCATTTATACATTATTTACTAAATGTTGTTTAATTTTCAAACTGTCGTGCTTTATATATAAGAAACTACTCTACAAGTATTTTAGTTTGTCCATTTGTAAGCCCTCTATTTAAACTCGGGACGACGAGTTGTGAATATTACCGCTAACGAAAAAGGCTTGGCGTTGTTGGGGAATTAGAATTCCGTTTGCCTATTTCCGAAGCCAAATGATTGCAATATTGCAACTATTTTATTCTCTGCCAAATTTATAACGTCAAGCCCGAACTGAAGCACAATAAAGAACAAATGCTGAGGCAATATTCGTCAAGCCCCAATAATGCCAAACCTAATGTTGGTGGCTGTTTTTATTCTTCTGCAATTAGACTTCTCCATTTATCTCCTTCTGCAACAATCTTTAATTCTTGGTTTCTTGTCATAAGAAACTGTGTCATATAACTTGTTAGAAATATTTTTTCTGCAAGTCTCCCAAGAAATCCTAATGGCGATGTGAATTCAAAAATATCAGTCATTTTTGTTCCATTATCTATTTTGTCAAACTTATGTTTATGGGTCATTGTGGCAAAAGTCCCTTTTACCATTTTGTCTGCAAATAAATTTGGTCGGTCAAATTGTGTGATAACTACAGTCAAAGTTTGATAAATGCCGAAGTGTTTGGCTTTCCAAGTTACTGTCTCATTAAGTTCAATAAGTCCTGTCGTCCTTCCTGCGATTGCTTCTTCGTTTGTTCCCTTTGTAGAGAGTTTATGTAGGTCAATACTCCGTGCTAAATCAAAAACTCTTTCAATAGGTGCGTTTACAAAAGTCTCTAAATATATTTTTGCCATTAAAGTTTGTCTAAAAATGTGAACTAAAGATTAAAAGTTCAATTGAATTTGGGTGTCCTACAAAATAGCCACCAACTCTTGTATTGACGCTACTGGTAACAAAAAGCTAAATTTATCAATTATCATTCAAACCCTTTGCCCGCAACATTTCGATAGCGAATATAGGGTTTTATTCGGGTGCGTACATTCTGTATTGTTGCTATGCGTACTTTCTGTATTGTTGGCATACGTACATTTTGTATTGTTTGTGCTTGCCGTGACCCAAACAGTTCCTCACATACTTTATCCTGTTTCCAAAGAAACAATAAATTGATCAATAACTTACACGAAAACATAAAACCCCGTAGAAATACGGGGAAATCAATAGACGCTACAAATGAATGAGCACCTAAAAGGTCTCCAAACACGCTATTTATCACTTAAGAACACATAGAGTAAAACCACCAGATACGGTAGTAAGTTTACTAGCCTATAGAAACACGTGTCGGAACAGGGTATTTAGTTTACTAGCGGGCATCTACACGTGTCGGAACAGGGTATTTAGTTTACTAGCGGGCATCTACACGTATCGGAACGCGGTAGTCAATTTACTAGCGGGCATCTACACGTATCGGAAGCCGGTAGTCAATTTACTGGCGGGCATCTATACGTGTAGGAACATGGTAGTAAACTCTAGATACCCTTCCGATGGATTTTTCTATGTGCTAGTAACTATTTTTTACCACTTTAGCAGCTAATTGACAGATTAAAAAAGTTTATTTTTAAATTAATTTTGTTTTTGTCTTTTGGTAGCACTATTGTGTTTACTTTCGTTTTATCGTTGGCGCAGCAGCGTGTTTTTCTTTTTATTTATTAATAATTTAAAACGCTTGCTATGGCTCCTTACATCTGGCCTCGTTCGGTCAATTTTTTTCTACCTTTCATTCACGAAAGTTACATCAACGCCGAAACAATCATCAATTTTACAGACAATGCCCTTTTGGTAGCTGATGCCGACCCAGCTATCTTATCGCTTTACAGTTTTTTTCATCCACTGAAAGTGAATTTTGGAGCGGCTTATATTGTCTGGAGTGGATTGAGAAGCAGTAGCCCCGGTAATACATTGGGCGTTACCCAATTGCTTGATGAACTTTCTAGTACTTATGCCCGCCAATGGGATACTTCCATACAAAATATTTATGGCATTAAAACAACCCAATACAAAGCATTAATGCCTCATCACCGCACCCCTTTTCAAACTGGTACTATTGCCAAAAGGGTACATGCGCTGAATGATTTGATTACTGCCATTGGCACCGATGCTAGCCTTGCTGCAGTAAAAACAAGTGTAACCACTTTTTTGACACTTTTAACCACCGCAATGGGCAAACAGAGTGGGCAGTTAAGTAATATTGACACAGCAATTATAGCACTAGATGCCGCCTCTTTGGCAGCAGCTCATGGTTTGTTTTTTGTATATGGAGGATTGGTTAGCAGGTATTATTTGATACCATCAACCATTGATACCTTTTATGAAGTGAGTATGCTACACAATACGCCACAGATGGCGTTTATTGCTAAGTTGAAATTGCCTAAACCTAGAAAGATTTGTCGCCGCAAAATGGATACTGTTGGCACTAAACTTAAGTTTACGCTGGAGGGAGACGCGGATGCTTATGCTTTTTATACAAATGGTATTGTGAAAAAGCTAGTAGCAGGAGCACCTAAAATTCTTTTGTTGCAAAATACAATAACTACCCACGACTTTTCTGAAGCCGGATACTCGGACATTAACTCTCATTTATACGTTGTAACCATTGGTCCAGGAACTGTGACAGTGAAAGTGGAGATAGTATAGTCATAAGTGGTGAGGCATAAGTAGTAAGTAAAAAGCCCTTGAAGCATAAGTTTCAAGGGCTTTTTTATTGAATGAATAATATGCTGGACTAATATCTACTATCTCATAACTACTATCTAAAAGGCCTATACTCCATACAACGAACCTGCACCTTTTTCTAATATAGATTTGGGAAGGATAACGGTCAGGAAAGCACCTATTTTATTGATAAGGCCTGTTACTACTTCTGCTTTTCCGGCATACATGCCATCCACAGCCATCTTTGCAACGACCTCTGCTTTCATATTCAACTTTTCGGCAGCCCGGATGGCTTTTGCGCTTTTGATGTCTGCACGGTTGGCGAAATTGGTGTCTGTAGCACCCGGGTTCACCACCGTTACCGATATGGGCGTGTCCCTCAATTCATAACGAATGCCTCGGCTCATACTCAACACAAATGACTTACTTGCAGCATAAATCGCCAAGCCCGGCACAGCCTGATAGGCCGCAGAACTAGCAATATTCAGGATATAGGCTTTGGGATGTTGCTTCAAGACGGGAACAAACTTCAGAATAAGTGCTAGGGGAGTAGACATATTTACCTGCATCATATTCTGATAGGCCTTCATATCATAGTTCAAAAAACTACCACTTACTCCATAGCCCGCATTGTTTACGAGGATGTTTACATCAAACTTATTCTCCGCACACCATGCCAGCACCTTATCGGGAGCATCGGTTGTGGATAGGTCTAGTTGCAGAAACTGGCAATCTACTTTGTAGGCTTCTTTTATTTCTTTGGCAGTGGCAGCCAACTGGTCGGCATCTCTTGCAATGATCAAAATGTGGTGGCCTCTTTTGGCCAATTCCAATGCAATTGCTTTTCCAATTCCCTTGCTTGCCCCTGTAATGAGTGCGTATGTCATACTTTTTTGTTATTGAAAAAGGCCTCAAAGAGAGGCCTTTAGTTATTTAACTACTTTAGCTAATTTATGATAAAGAGGTGTTTTACTATGCGCATTTTTGGGTTTATGTTTCCCCGTAATAATTGGTACATACATTACCCTTCTTCTGCTTTCTTCACCAAACTTGGGCGATTGTTGCACCCTGTGCCATAAGCGACCATCGTGTACGGACAAATCGCCGGCATTCAAATCAAAACCAACTTCTCTGGGATCACTACGGTTGTCTATGAAATACCTTTTCCCAAATAATAATTTCAACACATTTTGCTTGTGCGTACCGGGTATAACCCTTAGCCCGCCATTTTCGAAAGGACAGGTGTCCAGGTGAATGCCAACGTTGAGCATGGGCATTATCTTATGTCCCAGAAATAAGTCTCTAGGGCTATCGGTATGCCAGCCCATCTTGCTGAAAGTGCTATTGGGGGTGTTGATGTAGTTGTTTATAACCAGCCCATCTTTCTCATTCTCTCCAATTCTTCCATCATAAGGAGACAATAAATCGAACAGAATATTGAAGCGTTGGTCTTGTAATAGCTCATGTAACGGTTCACTGAACAACGAGGAGAAGCATAGTCTTTGTATGGTAGGATTGCCATGGTCGTCCTTGCCATATTTTAAGGGTATGCCATTAATTTTTTCTCTTCCTTCGTCTATCCACTGCTTTTCAATTCTGTTCAATTCGCTCAAATAAAGTGCAACTTTATCCTTTGAAATGAAGTTTCGAAAGACGATAATTCCATGTGTATCAAAAAAAGTTAGTTGCTCTTCAGTCAGAGAATCACCCA
>CANGFK010000106.1 GCA_947452925.1 Chitinophagaceae bacterium
AACCTTGGAGTATATTTTATTATGTCCATTATTTGATTACCTCCCCTGATTTTTTTGAAACACGTATTAATTTACCTTCGCTTCTTTCTCTCTTAATTTTAGTAGGCGCTTTTGCTTTAGCATCCCACAACATTACATTTGAAATACTAATGTAAGCTTCTTTCTTTTCAATTGATCCTTTCGTATTTTGTGCAGTAGGCTTGATGTGCTTTGTTGCCAATGCTACGCCTTCAACCAAAACCTTACCTTTTTCAATATTAACTTCTAATATTATTCTAGGCTTTTTCAAATCCTTGTCATCTCCAGCTATAACAACAACAGTATCTCCCTTCTTGATGTTATATTTAGGTTTAAATCGTGTACTCATTTTTATTGCTTTTAATCTGAAAACAGATTGTGTATTTCGAACTATTTAAAAGAAAGTTTATCTAGAGTTATATATTATAGAACTTCTGGAGCTAGAGAAATAATTTTCATGTAACCTTTATCACGAAGTTCTCTTGCTACTGGCCCAAAAATACGAGTACCTCTTGGATCATCAGCATTGTTCAACAAAACAACAGCATTGTCATCAAAACGGATATAAGAACCATCCTTTCTACGTAATTTATTTTTGGTTCTAACTATAACAGCTTTGGAAACAGTACCTTTTTTAATACCTCCTGCTGGAATAGCATCTTTCACGGTAACAACAATCTTATCGCCAATTTTAGCATAATCTTGTCCACTATTTCCCAGTACTTTAATACAGAGTACTTCTTTAGCACCGCTGTTATCTGCTACATTTAATCTACTCTCTTGCTGTATCATTTTTGAGCCTTTTAAACAAATTGCTTTTAAATAAAGCAATTATTGAATTATGATTTTATTTACAGTATTTCTAATGATTTGAACTGTAAAATAAAAGATTATTTTGCCTTTTCTATTACTTCAACAAGTCTCCAACGCTTAGTCTTACTAAGTGGACGAGTCTCCATAATTTTAACAACATCACCGATTGTGCACTCATCTTTTTCATCATGAGCGTGAAACTTAGTCGTCTTTTTTACGAACTTACCGTAAATAGGGTGTTTCACTTTTCTTTCTACTGCAACAGTAATAGTCTTGTCCATCTTATTACTAGTAACAGTTCCAACCCTGGTTTTACGCAAATTTCTTTCAAGTACTGATTCCATTATTTTATACTTTATTAAGCTAGAGCTCTTTTTTGTAATTCCGTTTTTATACGGGCGATATCTTTTCTCAAACTACGAATACTCATTGGATTCTCAATAGGAGAAATTGCATGAGCAAACTCCAATTTTTTTAATCTAAGAGAATCTTCCTTGGCTCTAACCTTAAGTTCTTGCTCGGATAGATTTTTCAATTCGTTGTTAAATTCTACTTTTTTTATCATTTTTTTACGTTTAAAAGGTAATTATACTAATTACCATTTATGTATTAAGCTTGTTGCAAATCTCTTCTTACAATAAACTTTGTTGCAATCGGCAATTTTTGAGAGGCTAAGTGCATTGCATGTTTCGCAGTTTCTTCGCTAACACCGTCACACTCAAATATTATACGACCTGGTTCAACTACAGCTGCCCAATATTCTGGATTTCCTTTACCCTTACCCATACGAACTTCAGCAGGTTTGTGAGTAATGATTTTATCAGGGAAAATCCTAATCCAAACATTTCCTTCTCTTTTCATTGCACGAGTCATAGATTGACGAGCTGACTCTAATTGACGGTTAGTCAACCAGATTGGTTCAAGTGCTTTAAGAGCGAATGAACCAAAAGCTATGTAAGAACCACGCTTTGCTACTTCGCGAATCCTTCCTTTCTGTTGCTTTCTATGTTTACTTCTTTTAGGTTGTAACATCTTATATTTTTTCCGTTGTTATTTATTTAAACCGAACTAAACTTATTTCTTAGTTTCTTCTTTGACCACCACCTGCATTTGCGTTTCTTCTATCTCCACCATTTTGACGATCGCCATATCCACCATTTCTTCTGTCACCAGAGTTTCTTCTGTCGTCGCCACCTCTTCCACGATCATCTCTCTTTTCGCTCATGTCATTCTTTCCTCCAACAAAATTTGGATTCAGTTCACGCTTACCAAGAACTTCACCTTTACATATCCAAACTTTAATTCCGATTTTACCGTATACAGTTTGAGCAAATACACTAGCATAATCAATGTCCATACGGAAAGTGTGTAGTGGTGTACGACCTTGCTTGATTTCCTCAGAACGAGCAATTTCAGCTCCCCCTAAACGACCACTAACTCTTACTTTGATTCCTTCTGCACCCATTCTAAGTGTTGAAGCAATAGCCATTTTGATAGCTCTTTTGAAATTAATTCTGTTTTCAATTTGCTTAGCAATAGTATCTCCAACAATTGTAGCATCTAATTCTGGCCTTCTGATTTCTAGAATGTTGATTTGAACATCATCCTTTTTTGTAAGCTTCTTAAGCTCTTCTTTGATGCGGTCAACTTCTCCGCCGCCCTTACCGATTATGATACCAGGTTTGCTAGTGTGTATAGTAACTATTAGTTTACCTAATGTACGTTCTATAACTATTCTAGCTATTCCTCCTTTGCTGATACGAGCATTAAGATAAGTCCTGATCTTATCATCTTCTATCAATTTGCCAGCATAATCATTTTTGCTAGCATACCAATTACTCTCCCATCCACGGATAATGCCTAACCTATTGCCAATCGGATTTGCTTTCTGACCCATAATACGGTATAATTATTTTTTTGAATCTACTATTATTGTTACGTGATTGCTTCTTTTACGAATCTTATAGCCTCTTCCTTGAGGAGCAGGACGCATACGTTTAATAACGGAGGCTCCATCAACAAAGATTGTTTTCACTATTAAACCACTATCAGCTGCACTTGTACCTTCATTTTTTTGTTCCCAGTTGCTAATAGCACTCTTAAGCAATTTTGCCAATGGAATTGCGTTGTGTTGAGGATGAAACTCAAGAATAGACAAAGCTTTATCAACCTCCATTCCACGAACTACATCTGCTATCAACCTCATTTTACGAGGACCGGTAGGGTAGTTTTTTAATTTTGCGACTGCTTCCATTTTAATTATTTCTATTTTTTGTACAATTATCTAAAATTGCATTTCTAAATAAGCTTATTTCTTCGAACCTGCGTGACCTCTAAAGTTTCTTGTAGGAGAAAATTCACCCAACTTGTGTCCAACCATGAATTCTGTTACATAAACTGGTACGAACTTGTTACCATTGTGTACAGCAAAAGTGTGGCCTACGAAATCTGGGGTAATAGTACTTCTTCTACTCCAAGTTTTGATTACGCCTTTTTTACTTTTACCATCATTTATGTTTAGCACTTTCACTTCTAGATTTGCATCAACATAAGGACCTTTTTTTATTGAACGACCCATATTAAAGTTTTATATTCCTTTATAAATTTCAAGAATTACAGCTTGAAGATTAAATTATTTGTTAGAAAGCTTTTTGCCATCTCTACGTTGAATAATTAACTTGTCGCTTCCCTTTCCGCGAGTTCTAGTCTTTTCGCCTTTAGCGTATTTACCAGACCTGCTACGTGGGTGACCACCAGAAGATCTACCTTCACCACCACCCATCGGGTGATCTACAGGGTTCATTGCTACACCACGTGTTCTTGGTGTTCTTCCCTTCCAACGATTAACACCTGCTTTACCAGCTTGCTCTAAGTTATGATCACTGTTGGAAACAACACCTATTGTAGCGAAACAATTGATTAAAAGCTTTCTCAATTCACCACTTGGCATCTTGATAACAGCATATTTCTCTTCCTTATTCGCTAACTGAGCAGAAGTACCAGCACTTCTTACCAATTTACCACCTTGACCAGGTTGTAACTCGATATTGTGAATCATAGTACCCAAAGGCATATTCTTCATTTGCAAAGCATTACCAATTTCTGGAGCTACTTGATTACCAGAGATAACTTTGGCACCTACTTGTAAACCTTGTGGAGCAATAATATATCTTTTTTCACCATCAGCATACTGAAGTAAGGCGATAAAAGCAGTTCTGTTTGGATCATATTCAATTGAAACTACAGTTCCTTCAATATCAAACTTATTTCTCTTGAAGTCAATGATACGATAGTGTTTTTTGTGTCCACCACCAATATACCTCATCGAACGACGACCTTGTGCATTACGACCACCAGACTTCTTAACTGGTTCCAACAAACTTTTTTCTGGTTTGTTAGTTGTAATCTCAGCATAAGCATTACCAATTCTCCAGCGTGTTCCGGCTGTCATCGGTTTGTATTTCTTTAATGCCATTTTTCTATCCTTTTAAAAACGAATTTATCAGCTTCGCAACTATTATTAAATATTTGTGTACAAGTCTATTGATTCTCCCTCAGCAACAGTAACAAAGGCTTTCTTGTAAGCAGGCCTTGTACCAGCAATGATTCTTCTCTTTGTTTGTCTACCCTTATTTTTTCCAGGAGCAACAGCAGTGTTTACGCTGGTAACGGTAACACCATAGAATTCCTCAACTGCTTTCTTTATCTCCAATTTGTTAGCCAATTTACCGACTTTAAAAGCATAAGTACGCAACTTATCCTGTTGTAAGTTTGCTTTTTCAGTCAAAATTGGTTTTATCAATACGTCTGTAAGTTTCATCTTAAATTATTAAAACTATTAATTAAGCTTAGGCAACAACTTGATCGTCTGCAAAAATATTCACAGCATTCTCAGTGAAAACCAATGTATCTGCATTCATTATTTCGTAAGTGTTAACGTCTGCCAATAAGGTAGTAGTTACGTTAGGTACATTACGAGTGCTCAAATACAATGTATCATTGTACTCAGGCAAAATGATGATTGTTTTTTTATCAGCAACATTCAAGCTCTTTAATATTTCGACAGCTTGTTTTGTTTTCGGCGCAGAAAATTCAATGTCCTCTACTACTATGATTGCCGCATCCTTTGCTTTGTAGCTAAGTGCAGAAACCTTTGCCAAATCCTTTTCTTTACGATTCAACTTCAAATCGTATTTGTGTGGTTTTGGACCGAAGATAGTACCACCACCCTTGTATAGAGGGTTTCTGATGTTACCCTTACGAGCACCACCTGTACCTTTTTGTTTGTGAAGTTTGCGGCTTGCACCCTTTACTTCAGCACGTGTCTTTACTTTGTGTGTACCTGCACGACCCGCTGCCAAATATTGCTTTACAGCTAGGTATATAACGTGGTCATTAGGCTCAACACCAAATATATCTTCTGGTAATTCTACTGTCCTACCTGTTTTTAGACCTTGTATATTTAAAACATCAACTTGCATTGTTCTGAAAATTATGTGTGATTACTTCTGAATTAAAACGATTGAACCATTGTGACCTGGTACAGAACCACTTATTAATATATAATTCTTATCAGGGAAAATCTTAACGACTTTCAATCCTTTCACTTTAACTCTATCGCCACCCATACGGCCAGCCATTCTTAAACCTTTGAAAACACGAGATGGGTAAGAAGAACCTCCCAAAGAACCGGGAGCTCTTGAACGGTCATGCTGACCGTGCGTAGCTTCACCAACACCAGAGAAACCATGACGTTTTACAACACCTTGAAAACCCTTTCCTTTGGTAGTACCTACTATCTCTACTTGGTCTCCCTCTTCGAAAAGATCAGCCAATGAGATTGTTTCGCCAATATTTTTACTAACTGAATAATTGCGGAATTCTTTAACGAATTTCTTAGGGGTTGTTTGTGCTTTGGAGAAATGATTAAGTTCTGCTTTGGTAGTGTGCTTTTCTTTCTTCTCTCCAAAACCTAATTGTATTGCTGTATAGCCATCCGTATCAAGTGTTTTTACTTGTGTAACGGTGTTTGGTTCGGCCTCAATGATGGTACAGGCTGTTTGCTTACCATCAGCAGCAAAAATGCTGGTCATCCCAATTTTTTTTCCAATAATACCTTTCATCAATTTTGCGGTTGCGCCCCGCTTAAGGTGTGAAGGACATTCTGACTAAATTGTCAGATTTCAATCCTCTGTTTGCTACCGACCTTTTCTTTTGTTTCTCAAACAAGTTTGAGAGGAGAAGTACCGATAGTAAACAAACCTCGAAGGGCCTGTTTATATGTCGCCCTAAATCTAATTTAGACTTAGGAAGTTTATTTCAATTTCAGCGCTCTTTTCTTTACCGTAGTAAATTGAGAGATGATTGTAAGAACTTTTTTCTTTATCTAAGCTGTTATGCTTTGATTTCCACTTCTACTCCAGAAGGAAGGTCTAATTTACTTAGCGCATCTACTGTTTTGGAAGAAGAAGTGTAAATATCCAACAGACGCTTGTGCGTAGCTAACTGGAACTGTTCACGACTCTTTTTATTTACGTGCGGTGAACGCAAAACAGTAAATATTCTCTTGTGCGTAGGTAATGGAATAGGTCCCGTTACAACTGCACCAGTGCTACGAACTGTTTTAACGATTTTCTCAGCAGACTTGTCCACCAAGTTGTGATCGTAAGATTGTAATTTAATTCTAATTCTCTGTGACATATCCTTTACCCCGTTTCAAATTGGGAGTGCAAATGTAGGGGTATGATTTGAAATGGCAATCATTTATGCAAAATATTTTTTTATTTTCTTCGTTATAGCCTCTTTTCTCTTCTTTTATCACAAAAAAGTAAGCCCTATTCAACTATAGCCAGTACTTCACTCTGAACTAAACGCCTCATCCATTCTGCAATATCTGTACAAAATCAATACTAAGAAATTTCGACAACAAAGCTTATCTGAAGTAATGAGTATATATATAATAATATACTGCTAATTAATATTATAACAGGTTATCACTAAATTGTTGTAGACTTGCAGCTATACTGAACTAACGATTATGAGCGATACAAACTGTTTTAGCTGGAGTGAGCAATGTGAGCCGCATAAATTAAGAACCAAACAGCTTTTGAATGAACATCCCGAAATACGACAACTGATAGGTCGTAACCCTTACACTTTTCTAGTGATTATTTTGTGCGTGGGCATACAGTTAGCACTTTCCTATTGGCTTCGCGACAAAAGTTGGTGGTTGGTGGTTGGCACTGCCTATATAATAGGTGCATTTAGTTGTCATACACTCTTTGTTTGCATCCATGAGTGTGCGCACAATCTGGTTTTCAAAAAGCGCTATCTCAATACTATTGCGGCCATCATTGCCAATTTGCCCATGGTGTTACCTAGTGCGGTTTCTTTTCAGAAGTATCATATCAAACACCATTCTTTTCAGGGTGTGGAGGAACTGGATGGCGACATGCCCTATCATTGGGAGGCGAGACTAATCAATAATTCAACTATTGGCAAAGCATTATGGTTGTTGTTTTATCCTGTGTTTCAGATGCTTCGTCCTGCAAGGCTCAAAGAGATTTCGCTGTGGGATATCTGGACCGTCATCAATATGCTGGTAGAAGTTGTGTTTATGAGTGCTTTGTTTTACTTGTTGGGTATAAAAGCATTGGTATTTCTGCTGGCTAGCTTTTTCTTTTCTGTGGGGCTGCATCCTTTGGGTGCAAGGTGGGTGCAAGAACACTACCTCACACATGGCGAGCAAGAAACTAAGAGTTATTATGGTCCACTGAATGTGGTGAACCTAAACGTTGGTTACCACAACGAGCACCACGATTTCCCTTCTGTTCCATGGAATAAATTACGTCAGCTCAATGCTATTGGGGGCACCCACTATTCTTCCCTGCACCATCATACTTCCTACACCATGTTGTTGCTTAAGTTTCTGTTTGACAAAAACCTATCTGTCTTTTCACGAATGGCTAGGGCAAACAGGGGTAAGGCTAAGCTTGAACAGTTGGAGATTCAGGAAGGCATCTATTATAAATAGGTATGCTTCTTAGTCAACAAAGGCAATCTATTATTATTGGTACAGTTTTATTGAAACAGGGGTTGTAGGGTATCAACACCTTCCCATTGCAATTAATTATACCTTGACTCCAAGCAAATCGAATATACATTATAATATGCTAACAAACAGTAGTACCTTCAAACTGACATTAGTGCTATTAATTGGAATAATATCTTTTTATTCCTGTCGCACCACAGATAAAACTATTATCGGAACTAATACTACCACTCATAAAAACAAAGCCGAATTGGATAATCGCTTTTTGATTGTTAACAAAAGCAAATCAGTCTATGCAAATGGGAGCGACTCTAGCATATCAGATAGGGTCATCATTGCACTAAATGAGGTAGAGATCAGGAGTAGAAAAAGAAATATCAGGTTGATTCGTGGAGAGTGTGCTGTATTCCAGTTCGCAGAATCTTATGCCATTATCAAAGGGGATTATTTTGAGGTATCCATAAAAAAGAATCATCCCAAACCTGCTAAGCCCAAAGTTTGGCATGAACCGACAAAGAATGCATCTGTTTTTGAAAACGAAGACTTTCGCATATTCAGAGAACAGTTAGGTGCGGGAGAAGAAAGGGCATTTCATAGCCACTTAGAAAGATTAGTTGTCAGATTAAATAAGGTTCAATTAACCGATCCCAGATTTTATCCAAATGGTCAGGAAGGTGTGGGTATTCAAGAACCCAATACCGTGAAATTTGCTGAGCCTGTGGAACATGTGGTTAAGAACTTAGGTAAAATCCCTCTATTCAATATAGTACTAGAGTTTAAGCCACAGTAAGCTGCAACAAATTGAAACAAGAACATGGCAAGGTTGTGTCTACTTGTTTGGAACACTCACAATAACGGAGAAAGAAACTATCCACAGGTAATACTATCTTAGCTATTCCTCCGCTCAGTTCTTGCATACAAGAGTTTGACCCCAAACTACATTTCTATCACTAGACTTATTATACACAGGTATTGCGCAACTACTTTATTGCTAAATTACTTCCCTCTGCAAGCACTTTACTAAACACTTTCTGCACTTGTTGCTTGTTGAATGAAAGACCTTAGCGAATGCACACGCCAAAGGCAGTGCGCTAGCCCTTGTAGATTGTAGCGAGTCACGCGCACTAGCTAGGGAGCATCGGAGATGCTATTAAAACACAGGTGTACTTGTGGACATTGTAACCTCTCGCTTAGCAAAAGGTTTAATATCGCTCAATTACTTCCTTCTACAATCACTTTCCCAAACATATTTGTTTTATGCTATTTTATCTGTTAAGAATTATTACTTTAGTTCCACCAAGTCCGACACTTAATATCATAGATTGAGTATCACTCATTTTGGCAATTGCTGTAAAATTGATTGCGTCATTCGTAGCGAAAGTTTTTTGTTCAAAAGTTTTCC
>CANGFK010000107.1 GCA_947452925.1 Chitinophagaceae bacterium
ATGCTTCTGGTCATAAACCAATTCCCTTTCACCCAGCATATTGCGATCCAACATATCCTGCAAAGTGAATAAGGCACCCGCTTTATGCCTGCATATTTCACTAAGGTTATATGGGCAAGTACAACGAAGTTTTAGAGTAGCAGCATCTTTAAAATTGGAGATGTAAACCTTGTAATAGAGGTGGTAGTTATCGTCCTTCACGCGGAAATTGACAGAAGACATCAATTCGTCGTACTCCATCAAGTCAACATAACCCGATGAATGAATCTTTTTTCCACGACGAATTACTTCCTCGGAACCATTATTATAGATATGCTTGACGAGATAAGGTAATGCCATGTGATTTTTTGAAACTTATTGGGATGTAATATATCATACACCCAGAAAATGCAAGCCGCAAATGTACAACTAACATTGCCTAAGAAACAAGAAATATACAAGCAAAAATTTTCTAAACACGCAATAAAACACATAAAACCTGTTTGCGCAGTAAACAAACACTAATCCGTCAATCCTTTTCCAGCCAGAATCTGGGGTAAACACTTTTCAATTCTAGCCTCTCTGGTTTTAGTTTGTTTGGGTTGAGCGAAATGAAAAAGGTAAGCACGTTGCCTTCCGGGTGTCAACGCACTAAAAGCAGTCTTTAGTTCTGGGTCTGTATCCAATTTAGCCTGAAACTCTGCTGGTATTTTATACTCTTCTATCTTCTTCAAAACAACTTTTAGTCCTGCTTTCTCTACTTCAATAGCTTCGTAGATATATGCTTTCAACGTTGCTACCTGATCAATTATCTGGTTTAAATTTGTGAATCTAATCTGCCTAGCCGACTGCACATTCTCTGTTTGTTGAATCAATATACCTGCAGGATCACCCAACAACGCACCTTTAAAAAATAATAATGCGCAATATTCTTTAAATGCATGAATCAAAACAACATTACTGTCTTGAAAGGTGTAGCAAGGACACCCCCATTTCAACTCTTCTGTCAAAGGGCAATCCAACACTATCTTTCTCAACTGCTCAATTTCTGACTGCCACTTTTTCTCCTTCTCAAAATAGAAATCAACGCCAGGATTCATCTTATTTAGTTTTATGAATAATACATTCAATGCTAACAGGCTGCAATTTAGCTGTTTCAAGTCCTCGCACAACAATTCCACTTGTTACTTCTTTTACCTTTTGGAATTATTGATTTTGTAGTAGCTAATAAACATTCCGTTACATTTGCCTCCAAACAACAGGAGTAACCCGAAATGCCTTCATAAATGAGTAGGGAGAGGAAAGCTTTAGCCTTAACTAAGTAAGCAACCTAAAAACAAACAATGAAAAAAGCATTAATGGGCGTCATGGTATTAGTAATGTTTGCCGTTGCCTGCACAAAATCAAGTACGTCTGACAATTCTGGTTCTATCGTTGGTAAATGGAATCTGATATCAGAACGAGTGAAAATCTATTTCAGTGGTTTACCCTTGGGTGAACAAACACAAGCTGCAAAACCGGGTCAGTACTTCGATTTAAGGACAAATGGAACGGTATATGTAAATTCTTATGACTCTACCACTAACACCTACAATTTGGACTCTGGCAATTATACCTACAAAGGCGACACGCTAAGTCTTTCCGGTGCTGGTTTGGATTATGCTGTAAAAGTGCAAACCCTCAACAGTAATACGCTGACATTGTATACCTCCATTGATTCTTTGAGTTTAGGGATACCAGTTAAAACAGAAGTCTGGATTAACCTCAGCAAATAGTACAATTACTTCCATTTTAGAAAAGGTTCAACGCATCTGTTTTGAACCTTTTTTTGTGCCCTTACCTCAAATGAACAGCTCTCGTTGTCAAGAAATGAGTGTCAGTATCACCTCAATTAATGAACTGTCAATAAACCTCTTTTTACATTATCAGTCAGAGGCGAAAATGTGTGGAATGAAATCAGTTTCAAGTATACTTGTTCTTATATGCCTGTCGCTTGCCCTCAATAGTACTGCGCAAGTGGTTATTAATGCTGCCAAAACATTTACCAAAGAGCAGTTGGATTCTGTCTATGCTACAGGTTCAGGCATTTCAGGGCCGGGCAAGCCTGTAGTTGGTGATGGTTATGGTGGAATGTGCAGTGGCAAGTTTCTGACAGAAGCAGAAAGAGCAAAATATGCCAACGGCCAAGTATGGAAGAGTGGCTTGATTCCACATATAAAACCCATCTGGGATGTACACATGCGTGATGCCGTGATAGAACCAGGTGGCGATGGCTACTATTACCTCACAGGTTCTACCGGTGATAATATATGGGCATATAATGATGGAGTGGAGTTGTACCGCAGTAAAGATTTACAGAAATGGGATTACTTAGGTTTGGTTTGGAGTATTGAAAAAGAAGGTGGCTGGGAGAAAAGCTGGCGTCAGCGTAAGAAGCCTGTAAGGGCAATATGGGCACCCGAATTGCATTATATCCACCATAATTACTATATCTGTCTTAGTATGCCTCCCGGAGGGATCTCTATTCTCAAAAGTACAACTGGCAAACCTACTGGTCCTTATGTGCATGCTACCGACCCAAACATTCCGTTGATGGGTGGCGTTGGCCCGATTGAAAAATCTTTTCTGATAGATCCTAGCTTATTTGAAGATACCGATGGAAAAGTCTACTTTGTACAAGGTCCTGCCGATAAGATTTACAAGATGAAAGATGATTTGAGTGATTTTGATGGCGACCCCATTCAGGTAGAACTACAAGACGTAACCAAGGATCCAACGCTGAGAAGAGACACCGGAAACAAAACCAATCAGCTTGGCTTTGAGGGCGCAACGCTTTTCAAACGCAATGGCATCTACTATCTAGGCTCTACCGACAAATACAAGGGGCGTTATTCTATGTGTTTAGCTCTATCCAAAAACATCAGGGGGCCTTATACCATGCGCCACGAATCTGTGCCCTGCAATGGGGGAACTAAGTTCTTTAAAACAAAGAATGGCGATTGGTACACTTGTTTCTTTGGTGATGATGGCAATGCCCCGTGTAGAGAGAAACCTGGTATCATCAAGATTGATTTTGACAAGGATGGCAAAGTGAAAGTGGCGGACAAACAACCCGACTTTATATTGGTGCATGACACCCCAAAGTAGTCTTATTTGTAGGCTGACTTCCTCAAGCACCTTTAACTATGCAACTCTTCAAACTGAGCAGTAGCACGGTTCTTCCGGACATTATCCCAGTTAAAATACTTTCCATTCATGGCAATATAAACGCCATGCGGAAGTGTTTGTACAAATGCCAATGCACTGCCGAGGTTAAATAGTCCGTCGCTGCTGCCAAACTTATATGGAATCATCGCCCCGGTGATAACAATGGTTTTGTTGATATTTACTTTTGCTAGTACGGTAGCCGTTTCCACCATCGTATCAGTGCCGTGCGTAATCACAATCCGGTCTTCATCCAATTTGGTGCATTGTTGAACAATCAGTGCTCTGTCTTCATCAGTCATTTCCAAGCTATCAATCATCATCAGCGTTCTGATATCTACTTCTACCCTGCAACGTCCTAGCTTCAGCATCTCATGCAGGTGTGTATCTTTAAAATACAATTTACCATTCAGTTCATTGTATTCCTTATCGAAAGTACCGCCTGTAATAAATATCCGTATAGCCATCATTTATTAGTTTAAAGTATTGCGGGTATTCTGTGATAACCAATTTGGGGGAGTGTGTTAACTAAAACTTTATCCTTTTGATGAGTTCATAATTATACAATAGTTCATTGCCTACTATTTCCCATACTTTTTCGTAGTCTACACCAAAATATTCGTGAATCAATAGATTTCTAAAATCGTTCATCAGCTTAAACTCAATGAGTGGATAGTTCGCTTTCAATTCATCAGAAACCATTTTGGAAGCCTCACCAATTATTTCGAAGTTTCTTACGACTGCATCTATTGTTATTTTGCTGTTGCAGAATGCCTCATAATCCATTCCCTTCGTATAGTCTAAGATATTGATGCAGGATTCCGAGATGTCATTTATCAATAAATCATCCTCGCGTTTAGACATATAATAAGTCCTTTTCTAATCTTTCAAAATATTGTGGCTTAATGGCTTTCTTACTCACTATCTGAACATTGTGCTGCGGAAAGAATTGCTTTATTTGATGGTATAGGTTACTAAAATCCCTAAAAGTACCGCCATTGGTAGCTACCATCAGATCGATGTCGCTGTTCTCTGTCTGCTCATTTCGGGCATAGCTACCAAACAATGCAATTTCGGCCAGATGATACTTCTCCACAAGGGTTGGTTTTATTTCCCTTAGTGTGTTCAAAATATCATTTTTAGTTACCTCCATTATTTTGTTTGCATTGTATGCATACAAATTTATAGTAAAGAATCTCTATTATACCTTAAATTATTTTTTCCTCGCCGTTGTTGGGTGTTCTTCACCAACAACGATAATACAAATTAATTTTCAACTTGTACTTATTATTAACAGCAAGTAATGTTGGTGAAGAACACCCAACATCGGCTTCGAACCTGAACAACAAGTAAGGCTTCGCTTTGAGCGAAGCCTTACTTTGCAACAGCGAACGAACACATGAAACACGCTAGCCCTTGTAGATTGTAGCGATTGACGAGGACTAGCTAGGACATTCATGAACTATTTATGCTTCATAAATATCTCGTCTGTGACAAATACGTCTGATGTCTAGGATTTTAACCGTATCATCTATAGATTATATAATTCTGTAATTGCCTACTCTTATTCGCCAAAGATATTCTTCTTCGCCCTTTAGTTTCTTGCAGCCGTGAGGTCTTGGATTCTCTGAAAGGTCATCTATGGCTTGTGTGATACTTTGAATTGTTTTTGCAGGAAGTATTTCTAATTCTTTAAAAGATTTCTTACGGAATTATTATTTGATAGCTCAAAGTTTGCCTTTTTGGGCAAGCAGCTTCTTTGCTTTATCCCAATTGATAGTTTGTCCTTCTTTTCTGCTTTCGGCCACCAATACATCAATTAGTTCGTGCACTTCTTCAGCGTTTTTCTTAATTGTTTTAAGGTCTATTACCACAGACTTCACCTCGCTTCTATCATCTGCAATAAAGTTTACTCCTTTCATTTTGTTTGTTTGCACACAAATTTATAGCAAAGAGTGCCTATTATACTTTAAACTATTATTTAGTATTACTTGGATAGTTTTTATCCAAGCGATTTCCAGTTAGAAACTGGTTTGACTAGTAAGCTTTTATATTCTTTGACTTAAATTTATTGCTCTGAATTTTAAACATTTTCAAGCACGCAAAAGCCATCTGATTATTAAAAAAAATATTAGACAAAGGAAAAGTACAAAGAAGTAAAACATTAGGCTACTGAAGAATGAAGCTACCCATCCCCTTGGAAAAAAGAGCCTTCTTAACCATCGAAGTTTGCGTCTAATTATCTTTATTTCCAACCTGAGTTATTAATAGTAAGTGAACTTGGGAATGAATGTGGTTACTTGTTGTTAATTGAATGGATAGGCTTTCTTATCAATCAGCATACACCAAAAATTATAAAGCACATAAAACAAAAGAATCGCAAAAAGAAAGTAAGCAAAAGCACGGAGAATAGTTAGTGCATATTCTTTCATTCTTTCTTTTATTGGAGTATCCCTTAACCTTCGGCTTCTACTCTTACGTGTTTGCATCAATCCGCTTTTATGATACCAAGGCATTGCAGTTGAAGAAATATTTCTGTAGTGCATCCATCTTTTTTATTCTCTCACAATCCTTAAATCTAAGTGGCTTTTCTACAAAGTCTAGGACACTCGAAAAGTGAGGTACTCGTTTTGCTTTATAATCGTCATACTCTTCTACTGATGAACTTACTATTATCACATGTACGTTTTCCTTGTATTGTAAAACAGCAAGATTTTCTAGAAATTCAAACCCATTCATTACGGGCATATTCAAATCGAGAAATACCAGATACTCCATTTCTGGCTGTTTATTTTCAATTAGAAACTCCAAAGCCTTTTTTCCGTTGGAAAATATGCGTGGGGAATTTGTAATTTCTGCCATAGACAGTATTTCTTTGTGCAGAAACTGCAACAAGTCGTAATCTTCTACCACCAATACTTCTAAGTTCATAATGCGTAATTTTCTTTTAACTTTTTGGGATACAATCCATACGATTTAATAATCTCTGGATCGCCATCTGAAATAGAATTTACTAAGTCTGCAACATTGTCCAGGAAGTTCAATATTTTATCTCGCTCCCTCGTCAAAGACAAAAAGTTGTCAATATCTTTTGCTAATGCATAATTTGCATAAGCTAGTTTATAATCTGAAAGCATTTTCTTTAAAATCAATTCCGATTCAATACCTCTGTTGATAAGGTCTACAGAATAATTTGCTGGCAGGTTATTCATTTTTTTCCTTACCAATGTAGCATATCTAGGAAGCTCACTCGGATGTAGCTTATGGTACTTTGTCGATACGTAATATTTAATTCCTGTATCCATTACACTGCATTTAGTTCTGATTCAACCAATTGTGTAGTAGTCGCACTCAAAATATCCATGCATTCATGCAACTGTGTTCTCAAAATCCTTTGTTTTACACTTTTACTTATTTTTTCTTCCTCCAGCATTTGTTTTAAAATAGATATTCTTGCTAAGCAAGTAGCGACACCAATGTTTGCATTGAGATAAGTGGTGTCAATAGCTTTTTGTGTATACCTCTCCTTCAAAAGAAGGTAGGTATCCGTTTCTAATGCTATTTTCAAATCCTGGTACACTCTGTTTGTATATTGAGTTACCAGAACGTAAACTAAAAAAGAGGAAATACCCATAATTGTGCAAAATGTTCCAACCATAAACTATTAATTGAGGTTAACGAATTTTGTGTTTGACTTAGCAGGTTTTAATTCAATATCACCTATTTCTACTTTGCAAGCAGGAAGCGTCACAATCATTTCCGTTCCAACATTTTCTTCACTGCTAAATGTGATTGTTCCATTATGCAGCCCAACAATTTTTTTCACAATACTCAATCCCAATCCGGTTCCTTCTATCTCACCTACATTTTCAGCTCTGAAGAAAGTATTGAATATTTTATCTTGATTCTTTTTGGGTATACCAATTCCATAGTCTTTTACAGATACATTCACTGCATCTGCTTGATAGGAAATGGTAACAACAGGAGGCAAATCCGCTTTGTCCGAATATTTGAGGGCATTGTCAATTATGTTATTGAAAACTAAGGCCAGATACTTGACATCTCCCATTACTCCCACTTCTTTTCCTTCTATATTTAACTCGAGACAATTTTTGCTCAACATATCCCGATTTAAACTAACAATTCTTCGCTTCAAGAGTATTTCAATACAAATTCTCTCAAACTTCAAGGTCAGGCTACCGCTCTCTACTTTTTCCAAAGTCAATACATCATCCATCAGCAGGGTCAATCCGGTTATTTCCTTTTCTATTGTATTTAAGTCTTCGCCTAAAACCAATTTTCCATCCTTTTCATCTCTATCCAATACCATTCGCTGGTACTCTACAATGGCTTTGATGACTGCAAGAGGTGATCTGAACTCGTGAGAAACAAAACGTACGAAGTCGGATTTTAGCTGATTCAACCGCTTTTCGGCTTCTATTTTTTCATTCAATTCCCTTTCAGCCTTCATACGCTCTTCGCTGATGCGCGTAGAGGTTACAAATTTCATTTCACCCGAATAGTCATCCAGGAAGTATTTGGAAGTAGTTTCCACCCATATATATTCTCCATTTTTCTTACGACACCTGTAGTTGACACCAGCCAACGGATTGTTTTTGCCAGACAAAATATCATTGGCATTGGCAGTAACTTTATCCAAATCATCGGGATGAATAAAATTGAATTGTACACCTATCAGCTCACTCTGTTCATATCCTAACAACTCTTTGCAGGAAGGAGATACATACTCAAAGCTAGAATCTTGTTTGTGTATGCCCACTAAATCTGTTATGTTGTTGGAGAGAATTTGGGTGTAATTGGAAAGACGTTTTTCTTCATCAATATCCCTAAGTACAGCTTTAAAACCCAATGTGTCGCCACTTAGCGATATCCTTAATTCTGTTTTTTGATTAAACCATTTGAAATATCCGTCTTTGTGTAACAACTTAATGTCTCTTTGAATGAGAGGGATTTCTTTTGATAATAACTTTTTGAAGTTATTTAAACTGGTTTCTTTATCAGTTGTTGGAAAAATATCCAGATAATACCTGCCAAGGGATTCTTGAACAGAATAGCCGGTTAGTTTTGTCCAAGTATTATTAATAAAGGTGAGGCAACCTCTTATATCAATCTCTAAGAATACATCATAGGTAGTGTCTAATACCTCCTGATAATTACTTTCCACCACCGACAACTTATATTCTATATTTTTTTCGGAGGTAATATCTACTGCATATACGCAACACCTGTCTGGCTTATTGTTGCTGTCAAACAGAGGTATAAGATGTGCCCTTACCCAAATTTTTCTTTTGCTTTTGGAGTACAGAAGCACTTCAAATGTTTGTTCTTCTCCTCTTGCCACTGCCTCAAAAGCTGCAATGATGGGAGGAACATTGGTTTCTTCTCCAAATATCAGTTCGTGCAAAGGGCGTCCTAGTGCTTCTTCCAAAGTATACTCATACGTTTCGACAGCAGCCTGGTTGGTGAAAAGAATATGCATATTAAAATCTACAACTGCTATGGATCGTTGCGCTCTTAGCATAACTTTTTCGTAGACATCAAACAATTCGTCCTTATTTATTATATCACTCATAGCCAATCGTTTTCGTCTGTTTTATTACTGAAATCGTTACCGATTTTCAACTCTAAACAAATAGAGTTAATAAATGCGAATATTATCCTAATCATCAAGTCTATAAATATAACAAATTCGTCATTAAACCTTTTTCAATAAAACTTGTATCAATTTTTAGTCAATAGTTATTGTTTAATATTCGATAAATTAAATTGAAACAGTAATACAAATACTTTCGTTACTAATGAGAGAGAAGATTCTATTAGTAGAAGACGAACTTGCTTTTGCAGAGAAAATAAAGCTGATGCTTGAATATGCGGATTATCAAGTTTTTCATTGCAAAAATGGGAAAGTGGCTATTGAGCAGATAAAACAAATTCAGCCAGATCTAATCATCTGCGATGTGGTGATGCCCGAGGTAGATGGCTACGAGTTCTGTGAAGTTTTTCGCACACTTGGCTATCTCAACACCCCTTTTTTGTTCATGTCCTTCAATTCAGCCTCAAT
>CANGFK010000108.1 GCA_947452925.1 Chitinophagaceae bacterium
AAGAGGTGAATCAATATTGAAATCAAAATCTTTCAATTCAGCTTTCGCAGTCGCTTGGCTAATTGCTACACCTACGTTTCGCAAGCCCCTCGCCGAAGTGGTATCAAAATTCTTTACAATGGTCATTAGTTTCGTTACCCTTGAGGTAATCCTGTTATCAGAGGTTGTCAATAACAACGCCCTTATTGCTGCTCTCAATAGCTTGCCTGCACCAGCTGCAGAACCAAACTCAGAACCGTTTTCACGAGTCCTTTGAAAGTTCGGATCAGTCATAATCCTTTGTTTACTAATCGAACTTTTTGTTTTCACAAGGTGACCATCCTGTGTTTTGTAAAATGTCATTTCATCAAGAGTACCATGAATCTTTAAAATGCCTTTTAACCGTGCCATAATTTGAAATATTTATTTTGAGAAAAAATTGTGTACCTGTTTTATAAACTGCATCCTTTGCAATACCTTATTTTGTTTTTAGCATTATAACCTCTATACAGCCAAGGAGGGCAAACACTCGCATTACCACAAGCCCAAAGCCCCAAACTGTCGCTAATCGCTTGCTGCATGGCATTATCAAGCATTGTTTCATTATCATAGTTTAAATAATGCCAAGCCCAGCCGTTTCTTATAATCAAACTATCCAATCTTAGCCCGTTTATGGTAATAGAAACCAATGTTCTACCATATCTGTCTTTTGCAGTGCCTGTATAGCCAACCATTTTACCCGCAATCGTACCATTTACAAATCGGTAGGCTTCCATTCCGCTTTTTTGTTTTAGTTCTGGGGCATCTATTTTTAGCAATCTTGCAGTAAAAGTATTGCTACCATCGGCTAGTACATAAGTGTCGCCATCCTTTACACGCACCACTCTGGCGGTGCTTTGGGCGCAAACAGACATAGTGGAGAGCATTGTAAGCAGCGACAATATATTTAGCATTATTTTATTCATGTTCCAAAGCTACACACGCATGTAACCCAATAGCAACAATACACACATAGCTTTGCCATATATGCCAAAACAGCCACAATAGAAGCATTTAGCCAACAGTTTAATAGAGTATCTTCGCCAAGGCTCAAGTATGGCTAAGGCATAGCTAGTGTATGCCTAGTGTATCAAATCAATAATAGTTATGGAAAGAATTTGTATTTACCCAAAAGATATTCAGTTAATCACTGGTAAGAGCCAGCGATACGGGCGTTTAGTCATACAGAAAATAAAGGAAATACATTCTAAAGAAAAGAAACAATTGGTAACAGTAGAGGAGTTTTGCAGTTATTCAGGTCTAAAATACGATTATGTTCTTACATCAATAAACGGGTAAACAGGCATTCTACAAATGTTTACCCTATGTTTACCCCAAAAAAGAAAAAGCGTTGTAATCTATTGATTATCAACGCTTTTTTTATGTACTTGGTGACCGCGTTAGGATTCAAACCTAAAACCTTCTGATCCGTAGTCAGATGCTCTATTCAGTTGAGCTACGCAGCCATTTCCGTTAACGGGCTGCAAATATAATAGCTTACAATCAATTAGCAAGCATATTCCTGAAAGTTATCTAATAAACGTGTGAAATTAGTAGCTTAACAACTTCTCTAAACGCGCAACTACCTTATCTACATTGGGTAGCATAGCTGCTTCTAATGCCATATTCATTGGTATTGCTGGCAAATTCATTGCACCAATTACCTCTACTTTGGCATCGAGGAAGTGATAACAATTATTGGAGATGCGAAGTGATAAAGACTCTGCAAAAGAATTATTCTGTTGCTCCTCACTCAAGACAATTACTTTTCCGTGACGCGTAACCGCTTCATAAATCAGCTCTTCATCTAGTGGGAATAATGTTCTTAAATCTATTACTTCTACCCTTCCCGGATACTTCTTGGCTGCCGCCTTAGCCCAATAGACGCCCATACCATAAGTGATGATACATACACTCTCTCCCTTCTTTACAAAAGAAGCATCTGCGGGCAATAAAATATTAGCTTTCCCAAGTGGGAATATATAATCTCTTGATGGCTCCACCATCTTGGCTTCTTCTGTTCCTGGTAGTTTACTCCAATAGATTCCTTTGTGTTCGAGCATTACCACAGGATTGGGATCGTAGTAAGCAGCTTTCATCAATCCTTTCATATCTGCTGCATTAGATGGATAAACCACTTTAATGCCTTTTATACAAAGCAAAGTACTCTCCACACTACCACTATGATAAGGTCCACCGCCGCCATACGCTCCTACTGGAACGCGCAAGACCGCACCAATCGGAAACTTACCATTAGTCAGATAATTAGACTTTGACACCTCACTTACCAACTGATTAAACCCTGGATAAATATAATCACCAAACTGAACTTCTACTATTGGTTTCAAACCCATGGCAGACATACCAACCGTGCTGCCTACAATATAAGCTTCTTGTGTTGCAGTATTAAATACCCTTCTGTCACCAAACTTCTCTGCTAAAGTAGCCGTTTCTCTAAACACTCCTCCTAGCCTTCTTCCCACATCCTGACCATACAAAACTGCTTCATCATGGTCTTCCATTATCTCTTCTATGGCATGCAAAGCAGCATCAACCATCAATACTTTTTCTGCACCTTTAGGGCTTCTTTCTCCTTTCTCTTCATTAACAGTAGTTGGTGCAAACACATTATCTCCTACTGATGCTACATCTGGTTCTGCAGCAACAACTGCTTTCTCAAATGATTCTGTTACGAGACGTTGTGCTTCTGCTTCTGCTTCATTTATTTCGTGGTCATTGAAGCCTGCACTACTTAGTAAAACACGCATCTTAGGTAATGGATCGTACAAACCGTGCCTCAACAAATCTTCTCTATCCCTATAAAACTCTTTTCTTATACTATTAGAATGGTGTCCCAACAACGGCACACGTGCATGCACCAATACTGGCTTACGTTCAACTCTCGCATAAGATATTGCCTGTTGCATGGTCTCAAAGCTGCGCATGAAGTCGCTACCATCGCATTGCAATCGATGCAAACCCTTGAAACCTGCGGCGTATTCGTACGCTGTAGAGGTTCTTGTTTCTTCGGCAGTAGCACTCTTGCCCCACTGATTATCTTGAACCAGATAAATAATAGGCAATTGCTTCAATACTGCAAACTGCAATGCCTCACTCACTTCACCTTCTGTCACGCTACCATCCCCCATTGAACAAAGGACAACAGGCGTTTCGCCTTCTGCGCCTTTCTTCAATAATTGTGAATGTGTTTTTTCCAGAAACTGTAATCCATGTGCCAACCCCGTTGTAGGAATTGCCTGCATACCAGTAGCACTACTTTGGTGTATGATGAATGGACGAATGCCGTCTTTATTACTTGGGTGACTGTAATAGGAACGACCCGCAGAAAATGGATCATCCCTCTTTGCTAAGAGTTGTAACATCAACTCATAAATAGAAAATCCTATAGATAACAACATACTATCATCGCGATAATAAGGGCTTACCCAATCGCAAGGAAGTAATTGCAAACCAGTAGCAATCTGAATGGCTTCGTGTCCTCTTGAGGTTGAATGTTCATATTTGCACACCTGCATATTGGCGTCGAAAGTATCGCCCATCGCCTTTGCGGTCACCATCAGCCTGTAGGCTTGCAGTAATGTTTCGCGGTTTAGCATGATGTAATACTTTTTACTTTCAAAATGAGGTTATTTGTATTGTTTATTATCTGATATCCAATTTAAAAAAAGCTTCTTCGCCAATAAATCCTTCCAGCTTATCTCCCGGCAAACATTCCCCAACGCCAGCAGGTGTACCTGTGTAGACCAAATCGCCGATATTGAGGGAGAAGTAAGTTGAAATATGAGATACTATTTTATCAAACGAAAAAATCATGTCTTTAGTATTGCCCGACTGGACTATATTTTCATTCTGCTTTAACGAAAATAAAATAGGACTTAAAGAATTCGTTTCATTAAGATCAATCCACTTGGTTGAAAGAAAAGCCGAGTTATCCCAGGCTTTTGCTTTTTCCCATGGCAGCCCCTTCTTCTTTAGTTCTGCCTGAAGGTCTCTTGCTGTAAAATCGATGCCTAGTGAATAGGCATTGTAATACTGCGAGGCAGCAGTCTCTTGTATGCCTCTGCCGTTCTTGCAGATGCGCAATACAATTTCCACCTCATAGTGTAATTCATTTGTAAAAGCTGGATAGTAAAACGGGGTGTTTGCTTGGACTAAGGCACTCTTAGGCTTCATGAAAATAACAGGCTCTTCGGGGATAGCATTCCCCAATTCCTTAGCGTGCTCGCTGTAATTACGCCCAACGCAGAAAATTTTCATGATAGTACGTTTAAAATAACAATTATATAACCCACGCCTTTGCACTTATTGTAGTAAGAACACGACGCACTTTCGGTTACATATACTATATTCTAACAGCTATAACTGAAAACTTGTATGATTTATTGTGTGAAGGATAGTGTATTTGCGAAATTCATGGCTTTTTCGATGCCTATTGTGGCAAACTGTTCTATTATTTCGGTCGATTTTTCTATTTTCTTAATAACGATAGGTCGCTCTTCAGGAAACCATTTGCCTAGCACAAATTCCACCTGCATTCCTTTTGGGAAGTTATTGCCAATACCAAAACGTAGTTTGGGATATTTATCTGTGCCTAGCGTCAGCTGAATATCGCGCAAGCCATTGTGTCCAGCATCGCTACCGCTGGCACGCAAGCGGATTTTACTCAAAGGAAGTGCCAAGTCATCCACAATGGTGAGGGTATTTTCCAGTTCTATCTTTTCTTTATCCAGCCAATATTTAAAAGCTTTTCCGCTGAGATTCATGTAGGTGGTGGGCTTGATACAGACAAAAATCCGTCCTTTCCACTTCACTTCTGCCACATAAGCCAGCCTGTCCAGTTTATATTGTCCGTTGTTTTTAATCACAAAAGCATCCAACACATCAAACCCAATGTTGTGACGGGTATGGTTGTATTCGCTACCTACATTGCCCAATCCTACCAATAAAAACTTGCTCATGGGGCAAATGTAAATAGATAAATATGAAATAGTAGTGGTTAATAATTAACGTTTAATGATTAATCATTTGAATTAGGAATTAATAATTCAGCATTTTAATCAAGAATAAAGAGGCATCAGATTAATACGAGGGCATTTTAAAAACTTTTGAGAGGCATCAATTTTATCCGAGGCGTGTTTCACAAGAATAAAATGGCATCAATTTTATCCGAGGGCATTTTAAAAACTTTTAAGAGGCATCAATTATATCCGAGGGCATTTTAAAAACTTTTGAGAGGCATCAATTTTATCCGAGGCCTCTTTCTTCGCGATAAAACATACCCAGTATTGGCAAAAAGTAGGTTTTAGGGTAGTATTTTCGCCCATGTTGAGTGTTTCTAACTAACATGTGAAGAACGATTTAGTCAAACCCAATCCCCCCTCCTATTTCATATTTAATAGTTCATCGTTCCAACTCTCTCTCTCTTCAATTACATTTGCAATCTTCAAAAGGAAAAAGGATGGCAATTGATTTCAAGCAACTGAGGAGCAAACTGAAAGGGGAATTATTTACAGACAACACAATACGCACACTCTATGCAACCGACGCATCGGCATACAGAGAGATGCCGCTTGCTGTTGCCATACCAAAAGATGAGGAAGACATTCTGGCACTCGTTCAATTTGCAGCAGAAAACAACACTTCTGTCATCCCGCGTACTGCCGGAACTTCTCTGGCAGGGCAGGTTGTTGGCAATGGGATTATTGTGGATGTTTCAAAACACTTTACCAAGATTCTTGAACTGAACACAGAAGAACATTGGGTGCGCGTTCAACCGGGTGTGATACGCGACGAGTTGAATATCTTCTTGAAACCACATGGTTTGTTCTTTGGCCCCGAAACGTCTACTGCCAACCGCGCTATGATTGGTGGTATGGTGGGCAACAATTCTTGCGGTTCCAACTCTGTCGTGTATAGAAGTACAAGAGAGCACCTGCTGGAAGTGAATGCAATATTGAGTGATGGAAGCAAAGTGGTGTTTGGCGCATTAAACCTCGATGAGTTTCATGCAAAATGCGAATTGGATACCCTTGAAGGGAATATCTATAAGAAAGTAAGAAGCCTGCTGGGTAATTACGAAAATCAGGAAGAAATAAGAAAAGAGTTCCCTAAGAAATCGGTTGAGCGTAGAAATACGGGTTATGCAGTAGATATGTTGTTAGAAACAGCTCCATTTACTGCTGGCAGTGAGGACTTTAACTTCTGTAAACTGATTGCGGGATCTGAAGGTACATTGGCCTTCTTGACAGAGATAAAACTGCATATAAACGATCTTCCACCTAAAGAAGTTGGGTTATTGTGTGTACACTTTAATAGTATTGATGAAGCATTGAGAGCAAACCTAATTGGATTAAAATATAAGCCTAGTGCCAGTGAGCTGATTGACCATTACATTCTGGAATGTACCAAAGACAACATTGAACAAAGCAAGAACAGGTTCTTTGTACAAGGAGATCCTGGGGCAATATTGGTAATTGAGTTCTGCAGAGAAACCCGCGAAGACATTGCCGCCATCTGTAAAGAAGTGGAAGCCGATATGCGTGCAAAAAACTTGGGGTATCATTTCCCTTTGTTGTACGGTGCTGACAGTAAAAAGATATGGACTTTGCGTAAAGCAGGATTGGGCTTATTGAGTAACCTTCCTGGCGACGAAAAGGCGGTTGCAGTAATCGAAGACACCTCTGTAGATGTAAACGATTTGCCTGACTTCATACGTGAATTCAATGAGATATTGGCTAAGGACAACTTGTATGCGGTGCATTATGCGCACGCCGGAAGTGGGGAGATTCACCTTCGTCCCATCATCAATCTAAAGACTGTTGAGGGAAACAAACAATTTAGAAAGATTGCTGAAGAAATTGCCACTTTGGTCAAGAAATATAAAGGGTCTCTGAGTGGAGAGCATGGCGATGGTCGTCTGCGTGGCGAGTTTATCAAGCAGATGGTAGGCGAAAAGAACTATGAGTTACTGAAAGAAGTGAAGAAGACCTTCGACCCAAATAACATCTTCAATCCAAATAAGATTGTAGACACGCCGCCAATGGATACGATGTTGCGTTACGTTCCTGGGCAACAAACACCAACTTTCAAGACCTATTTCAGGTATCACAACCAGGATGTGTTGCAACACGCCGAGCAATGCAATGGCTCTGGTGATTGCAGAAAGACAGAATTGAGTGGTGGCACGATGTGTCCTTCCTTTATGGCTACACGAAATGAAAAAGACACTACAAGAGCAAGGGCAAATATATTGAGAGAATTTTTAACCAATTCTACGCAGACTAATCGCTTCAATCATAAAGAGATTAAAGAAGTGATGGACTTATGTTTGAGTTGTAAAGGCTGTAAGTCCGAATGTCCTTCCAATGTAGATATGGCCAAGCTAAAAGCCGAGTTCCTGCAGCATTATTACGATGCAAATGGAATACCGTTCAGGTCTAAGCTCATTGCGAACTTTAGCACTTCGGCAAAACTTGGTTCTATTGCGCCCGGTATTTACAACTACCTGATGAAGCAACCTTTCATCAGTAAAACAATCAAGAAAGTTATTGGCTTTGCGCCTGAAAGGTCAATGCCTTTGTTGCACAAAGAAACTTTGTTGCATTGGGACGAAAAGAGGCAGAAGGGCGTTAAAGAAAAGGCTGACACCAAAACAGTTTATCTCTTCTGTGATGAGTTTACCAACTTCAACGACACACCTATTGGTATAAAGGCAATTCTTTTGTTAGAGCACTTGGGTTATCAGGTTATAATTCCTTACCATCTGGATAGTGGTCGTGCTCCTATGTCAAAAGGATTATTAAAGAAGGCCAAGCATTTTGCCAATGGCAATGTACAATTACTGCATCCTTTGGTGAGTGCAGATAAGCCATTAATTGGTATTGAACCTTCGGCAATATTGTCTTTCAGAGATGAATATCCTGATTTGGTTAATGAGGACTTACACGAGAAAGCGATTGAGCTATCCAAGCATGTCTTTATGATTGATGAGTTTATTGCTAATGAAATCGATAAAGGCAACATCAAGAAAGAGCAATTTACCACAGCTTCTAAGGACATAAAACTACACGGACATTGCCAGCAAAAAGCGGTGGGAGCATTAAGCAATACGGTTAAGGTTTTATCCTTCCCAGAGAACTTCAAGGTAGAAACCATTCCTTCGGGCTGTTGCGGAATGGCAGGTTCCTTTGGTTATGAAAAAGAACATTATGAGTTATCTGTCCAAGTAAGTGAATTGGTATTGATGCCGTTTGTTCGTAAGCAACCAGAAAGTGTAATTATTTCTGCACCCGGCACTAGTTGCCGTCACCAGATAAAGGATGGAGCCAAAAGGCACGCTTTGCACCCAGTAGAAGTATTATATGATGCGCTATTGAAGTCGTAAATTAGTAAAAAAAAGAAAACATTTCGCCGATAATAACAATCGTTTATCATCAGTCAAAAGAATAAAAGAGGTACTTTACCATTAATAACAAGATTATGAAAAGAATACTTGCTTCTCTAGTTTTATTAATTACATGTCAGATTGCATGGGCACAGGAGAGTTTTAGCGACCATAAGAAAGCCGAAAATACAACTCGTGAAGCAGTAGGCTTTGATGCGAGTAAGATATTTGCAGGAGGAGGAATAAGCCTTGGGTATGGTAGTACCGTTGATGGCAACAATGAAACAAACACAACTTTCAATATAGGAGCTATTCCAGAGATAGGTTACAACTTATCCAATATTTTCGACATCGGACTTGCCAGTAGCATCAACTACTACTCAACTACAAGTACTTATAGTATTTCAGCTAAATACCGTAACATTAATTACAGTCTAGGAGCTTTTGTAAGGATTCATCCAATTGATGATTTCTTTATTCAGGTAATGCCAGAAAAAGATTGGATCAGACAAAAGCAAATTACTTCCGATTACACAACTATTTACAAGATACAGAGCAATAGTTTCTTAGTTGGCATTGGCTATGGACATAGAATAATTGGTGAAAGTTATTTTTACTCGCTTGTTATGCTAGATTTAGAAAAAGACAGATATTCTCCTTATAACTACGTAGACGCTAATGGGACAGTGAGTCCATTGCCAGTTATAAGAGGAGGATTTAACTTTTATCCTTTTCGTAAGAAGCAAAAATAGCTTGTGGCGTATCTGCCACAATCAATTTATCCTGCCAGTTACCGTGTAAAA
>CANGFK010000109.1 GCA_947452925.1 Chitinophagaceae bacterium
ACCTGCGGGCATCACACCGTTGAAACCGTTTACTACTGGTCAGGATTTGTTGAAGAAGTCCGAAGCTTGCTTCGAGCAACTCAACCCTTTCTTCGCCGATTGTTTGCGTAAGATGGATGAACTGAAACACTTCGATCTGGAAAGTAGAAAAGGTAAAGCACCCGGTGGTTATAACTGTCCACTAGCTGAAAGTGGCGCCCCCTTCATCTTTATGAACGCTGCCGGACAAATGAGCGATGTAACAACAATGGTTCATGAAGGTGGTCATGCCATCCATTCTTTCTTATCTCATAATCTGGAGTTGAGTGCTTTTAAGGAGTATCCGATGGAAATAGCGGAAGTGGCAAGTATGTCGATGGAACTGTTTAGTATGAATCATTGGGAGAGCTTCTTTGACAATGCCGATGATTTAAAACGTGCCAAAGAACACCAATTGGAACGCACTATCACCATCTTCCCTTGGATAGCTATCATTGATAAGTTTCAACATTGGGTATATGAAAATCCTGCTCATACCATCGAAGAAAGAACGGCAACTTGGTCGGCAATATTGAAAGAGTTTTCTACCAATGCCATTGATTTCACAGGGTTGGATATGTACCGTGAGATAGCTTGGCAGCGTCAGTTGCATTTGTTCGAAGTGCCTTTTTATTACATCGAATATGGTATTGCGCAGCTAGGAGCAATCGGTTTGTGGATGCAATACAAAAAGAATCCGCAGCAGGCCTTGCAGAATTACATCAACGCATTAAGTTTGGGTGGTACGAAGACACTGCCCGTTTTGTATGAAACGGCAGGTTTGAAGTTTGACTTATCGCCCGATTATATTAAAACCTTGATGGCGTTTACCAATGAAGAAATGGAAAAGCTGTAATGGAAGGATAATAAACCAATGTTGTTTAGTTAAGGTTTAGCCATAAAGACTCAAAGGCAGAAAGATGCACAAATAGATACTGGTTTTTGCCACTAATTGCACTAATAAATACCAATAAAGCACATTCGTGCTTATAAGTGCAATTAGTGGCAAATGCTTAACTAAACGGAATTTGATAATAAATCCTTTATAGGGTTCAAAATTCTATAAAGGTTGGTATTACAAGTAGTTTTAGAAAATGATACATTTGTAAGGATTGAAAGAACATAAAAGAAAGTAATGAGTGAAGAAAAGAGCCTGAATTTTATTGAAGAGATAGTGGAAGCAGATTTAGCGAGTGGTAAACATCAATCGATACTTACCCGTTTTCCACCGGAACCCAATGGTTATCTGCATATTGGTCATGCTAAAAGTATCTGCCTGAACTTTGGTGTGGCAAAGAAATATGGTGGTGCCACTAACCTCCGTTTTGATGATACCAACCCCGTAACAGAAGACACAGAGTATGTAGACAGCATCAAAGAGGACATTAAATGGTTGTTGGAAGGAACGGGACATGGCTGGAAGCAAGAGTTGTATGCTTCAGATTACTTTGAGCAATTGTATGGTTTTGCGCTTGATTTAATCAACATGGGATTGGCGTATGTAGATGATAGTACTAGTGAAGAGATAGCTGCTCAAAAGGGAACGCCTACACAGCCAGGGGTTAATAATGTTTACAGGGATAGAACAGTGGAAGAGAACTTGCAGTTATTTTCTGATATGCGTGCCGGTAAGTACAAGGATGGCGAAAAGGTGTTGCGTGCGAAAATTGATATGGCAAGTACCAATATGTTGCTGCGCGATCCTATTATTTATCGTATAAAACATGCCCACCATCACCGCACAGGAGATGTTTGGTGCATCTATCCGATGTATGATTTTGCACACGGACAAAGCGATTCGATAGAAAAGATTACCCATTCTATTTGTACGCTGGAGTTTATTCCACACAGACCGATGTATGATTGGTGTATTGAACAGTTAGGTATCTACCCTTCTAAACAATATGAGTTTGCCCGTTTGAATATGACCTATACGGTGATGAGCAAACGTAAGTTGTTGCAGTTGGTGAATGAAGGACATGTTTCTAGCTGGGACGATCCTCGGATGCCTACCATCAGCGGGATGAGGCGCAGGGGTTTTACACCAGATAGCCTGAGGGAATTTTGTGATAAGATAGGGATTGCCAAAAGAGAGAACCTGATTGATTTTAGTCTCTTAGAGTTTTGCGTAAGAGAACACCTGAATAAGATTGCACAACGTAGGATGGTGGTGTTTGATCCTTTGAAGGTGGTGATTACCAACTATGAATTGGGGGAAGAGCTTTTGTTGAGTGAGAATAATCCTGAAGATGAAAATGGTGGCGAAAGAGAAGTGCCTTTTAGTAAAGAAATTTATATAGAAAGGGATGACTTTATGGAGGTAGCTCCTAAGAAATATTTCCGTTTGGCACCGGGGCAAATGGTGCGTTTGAAGAGTGCCTATATTATTCAATGCGATGAAGTACTGAAGGATGCCGAAGGAAATATCACCCAACTGAATTGTTCTTACATCCCTAATAGTAAAAGTGGTAGTGATACTAGCGGCATCAATGTGAAGGGTACTTTGCATTGGGTGAATGTGGCCACTGCCGTACCAATGGAAGTTCGCTTGTACGACCGTTTGTTTACAGAAGAGAATGTAGGTGCAGCCGAAGGAGACTTTAAGGAGTATATCAATAAGGATTCTTTACAAATACTACCTGTTGCTTATGCCGAGCCTTCTTTAGCAGAAGCTACACTGAATGAAAGGCACCAGTTTATACGTAAAGGATATTTCTGTTTGGATAAAGAAAGCACCAAGGAAAAGTTGGTTTTTAATAGGACAGTTACTTTAAAGGATACGTGGGCGAAGGTGAACCGATGATTTAGATGATTAAATGATTTAGTGATTTAGAAAATAAAGGATTAGCTTTGAAAAATTAATTAAGCTATCATGGCATTAGTCGTTTCAGAAATAAAATTATACGAGCTTTTAAAAAGTAAGATTGGGGAACGAGAGGCAGAAGCCTTTATTGAGATATTAGAGACAAAAGTTGAATGTAAACTCAATGAAAAGACCAGTGGTTTTGCTACCAAAGAAGATTTAGCTAAAATGGAATTAGGCTTAATTAAATGGATTATAGCCCCAGTTTTTGTTTTGTATGGCTTATTAATGGCATCAATGAAATTCTTTTTCCACTTATAAATTTACTATTAATTATAAACCACCCGTCTGTATTTTATGATATAGGCGGGTTTTTATTTAAAACAAGATGTCTATCTTAATAAAATTCCTACAATACTGCAAGCAAGAACTCAAGCTTGTCCCCCATCAAACAAAATTGGTATTGGCGGTTAGTGGTGGAGTAGATAGTGTGGTATTGGCTGACTTGTGCCACCAGGCAGGCTTTCAGTTTGTGATTGCACATTGCAACTTTCAACTAAGAGGAGCGGAGAGTACTAGGGATGAGGACTTTGTTAGGTCATTGGGAGAGAAGTATAATAAGGAAGTTGTAGTAAAGCATTTTGATACGAAAGCATACGCCGAAGCAAACAAGTGTTCCATTCAAGTGGCTGCAAGAGAGTTGAGGTATGAGTGGTTTGAATCGTTAACCATTAACCGTCGACCGTTAACCGAAGCGGACTCCTTACCCCCCTTTAGGGGATGGGGGTTAGTCACCGCCCACCACGCCGATGATAATATAGAAACCCTCCTTCTTAACTTCTTCAGGGGAACAGGTATCAGTGGATTGCATGGTATTCTTCCAAAGCAAGGAAACATCATTCGTCCGTTGTTGTTTGCAAAAAGGGAAGAGATGGTAGCTTATGCAAAAGAACAAAACCTCATTTGGGTGGAGGACAGTAGCAATGCTTCTGATAAGTATTCCAGAAACTTCGTTAGGCATCAGGTAGTACCATTGATGAAAACCATTTATCCGCAGGTTGAAACGAACCTTTTGGGTAATATTGAACGCTTTAAAGAAATAGAATTGATTTATAACGCATCTGTCGCGCAGACAAAGGCAAAACTAATGGAGATAAAAGGCAATGAAAGCCATATCCCTATCCTCAAACTTAAAAAGCAAACGCCGCTTAAGACGATTATTTTTGAAATCATTAAAGACTTTGGCTTTGCTGCAACCCAAACCGAGGAGGCTATCAAACTATTAGATGCTGCTAATGGTAGCTTCATGGCATCTGCAGCGCATCGGTTAATAATCAATAGAAACTGGCTCATTATTGCACCTTTGCAATCGGAAGAAGCGATTAATATTCTCATTGAAGAAGGTACTAAAAAGATTGCCTTTGCTGGTGGAACGCTTATGTTTGAAACTGATTATACTCACAGCACGCAACTTTCCACTGATGCTACTATTGCCACACTCAATGCCGATGAAATAAAGTATCCGTTGCTTTTGAGACCCTATAAGCAAGGTGATTATTTCTACCCTTTGGGGATGCTTAAAAAGAAGAAACTCAGTAAGTTCTTTATCGATCAGAAACTATCCAAAACAGATAAAGAAAGGGTTTGGGTGATTGAAAGTGAAAAGCGCATTGTGTGGGTAATTGGCTTAAGGATAGATAATCGTTTCAGACTAAAGCCTTCTAGTAGCAGTCAGTTAGTGGTGAAATACCTTTAGAGCCATATTGCTAGGTAATAATATCAATAAGCGTCCTTATTCATCTCCCCATAGAAAGATTACATTTATTATATTAGAATTAAATGTCATCAGGTATTAGTGTAATCATAGCGTGCATCAGAAATGGGATGTCCCGATAAGCTATAAGTCCGTTCCGAAAGGAAATCTGGACAAATCGGATGAAACATTTTCAATGGAAATACCCTCTTTTTATTCATTTATAGCTTATAACTTCCTACCCTTTATCTTTACACGATGCAAATCATATCAGCTACTTACGTTGTTTCTTCTCCGGATGTAAATCTTTGTCCCCCACCAGACAGGCCCGAATATGCTTTTATTGGGCGTAGCAATGTGGGCAAATCATCACTCATCAATTCAATTTGTAAGCAACAACGGCTTGCCAAAACTTCCTCTTCTCCGGGAAAGACTCAGTTAATCAATCATTTTGCCATAGAGAGCACATCGGGTACAAAAGGGCCCAGGTCTAAGTGGAATTTAGTGGATTTGCCTGGTTATGGATATGCAGTGATAGCACAAAGCACTCGTAGACGTTGGGAGCAGATGATTGAAAATTATTTGCGCAAGCGCGAGAATTTAATTAATGTTTTTGTACTGATTGATAGTCGCCATAGCCCACAAAAGATAGATTTAGAGTTCTTAACACAACTAGCAAAATGGGAAGTCCCCTTTACTTTGGCATTCACAAAGTCTGATAAAGAGAAACCTGGTGCAGTTGATCGTAACGTAAAGGCATTTTTGGATGCAATGCGTGAAACCTGGCAGTTTCTCCCACAAAGCTTTGTAACGAGTGCAACCAAGAATCAGGGAAGAGAGGAGATATTGGATTTTATTGAGAAATATAATCAGGAATGGGAGGAGGCGAAGAAGCAATAATTGACCATTAATTTAGGGGAGTCTATCCCACAGACAGAGGTTATCTCCATCAAAAAAGTTGAGTAAGCCTAGATGTCTGACGTAATACTTACAACCTATTTCCCCCTTTAGGGGACAGGGGTACTAATTCACCATTTTATCAGCACAGCAGCTACTTGCAAAAGCTTCTGGCTTTGCCTTAAAAGCAAACCCCATCCCGAGGATGTAACCCATTGCTTCTTTCAAGGCATCATTACTCTTGAAAGCAGGATTTGTATTGATGTCTGCATGAACTTCCATGTCCACTTTAAACTCAATAAACAAATCGCAAAGGGCATAGGCCACTTCGATGCTTTTTGCCACCTCGCTCAGCATTCTCTCTTTTAAGTGAAACTTTTGCTTAGATTTTTCATTGTGGATGTACATAAATCCACCTGCATGTTCCCTCAAAAAAACAATAACTGTTGCAAATTCGGTTTCAGCCCCTTTCACTTGACTATCAGTGCCAATACACACTTTTAGCTTGGTTCCTTTGGCTACTTCCGAGCGAATTGCATCTGCAACTGCCTCTTTAATTGGGAGGTTAATTGTCTCGCCGTTAAACTTTCTCCATCTCATATAAATAAGTTTTGGGAAAGTTACGAGTTAATTTGAGCTACCAGACATTTTAGACATTAATAAATTATTAACAAGTGGGGATGATCGAAGCAATACTTAAATCATTTTATCCAAGTTATAAGCAAAAGCAACCCGAAAACTGTAAATCGTTTCTACTTAAAAAGCTTTTCGGCATTGGCAGTCGTTATGTTGGCTAGTTCTTCAATAGATATTTTTTTTACTGACGAAAGCTTCTCTGCAATATATTTAAGGTAACTACTTTCGTTTCTCTTTCCCCTAAAAGGAACTGGCGTCAGGTACGGTGCATCAGTTTCCAATACCAAATATTCAACAGGTATATTTTCCAATGCTTCAGGCAATCCGGCATTCTTATAAGTAATAACACCTCCAATTCCCAACAAAAAATCCATATCTACTATCTGTTTAGCACTTTCATAACTACCACTAAAGCAATGAAATATCCCTTTCAATCCCTTAGCCGCAAAAGGTTTTACCATTTCCAGTGTCTCTTGCATAGCATTACGGGTGTGGATGACTATGGGAAGTTGCTTTTCGAGTGCCCATTGCATCTGTTGCTCAAAAGTTTCATGCTGTTGGGTGGTGAATGTTTTGTCCCAATAAAAATCTAACCCAATCTCACCTATTGCGGCAAAAGAACGAGCAGCTAGTTGAGCTTCTACAATCGCTAGTTCTTTCTTGTAATTCTCTTTCACATAACAAGGATGCAACCCCATCATCGCAATACATTCATTAGGATATTTTTCCTCCAACAACAACATCGCTTCCAAGCAAGAACTATCTATTGCGGGTAAGAAAAACTTTATCACGCCTTCAGCTTTTGCGCGGCCGATAACGGCATCTGTGTCACCATTAAACTCTTCTGAATACAAGTGGCAATGGGTATCTATTAATTTCATGACGCAAATTTTAAAATATTTTATGTCTCAGACACAATAAAAAATATTTATTCAATAGAAAATAAAAGAACAATAGTACCCGTTTAGTAAAAGCTACCGGAATAGTAGTCGAAAACATTAGGAACTGCTGGTTTAAATAGATTAAAGATTGTTTTCATAGGGTACGGATTATAACAGGCTAAGGTTTCTACCTCTGCCTTCTTTTTTAAACTACCCCTAGCCCCTGAAGGGGAACAGGATAGGGCAATGCTTTGAACTGAAATCCTTTTTCGGAAAAATGTTCCAGCACTTTCGGTAAAGCGTACTGCAATCTATCCCAAGCTTTGGCACTATCGTGGAATACAACAATACTTCCTTCTTTGGAATGTCTTAAAACATTCTTCAAGCAATTTTCTCCACTGATAGTTGTATCGAAATCACCACTTAGCACCGACCACATAATAATTTTCATTGGAGATTCTACATCCTGCAATTTCTTTATCTGCGACCGCTTTATTCTTCCATAAGGAGGACGGAAAAGTGGGGAATCGATTACTTGCTCTGCTATAGAAATATCCTTTAAATAGTTGTAGTCCCTTGTTTTCCAACCTCTCATGTGGTGTTCTGTATGATTGCCCACTGAATGCCCCTCAGCTAATATCCGACTGTATATCTCCTTATGTTTACGTACATTATTTCCTATACAAAAGAAAGTTGTCTTGGCATTGTATTGTTGCAAGGTATCCAATACAAAAGGAGTTACTGTTTCGTGAGGACCATCATCAAACGTTAGATAAATATGCTTTTCCAACGTATCCATCTTCCAACACAACGTTGGATAAAATCGTCTAAGCCACCAAGGTGTAGATACTAAATACATTCAAGACAATTGATAATTTGCAATTGATAGTTTGGTATTAGGTAATAAGTATTAAGTATTGAAAACATAGACCTGCACTTAATGCCAATTTTAAATTTAATACGTACAACCTACAACATTACTATTCGTGCGCTACTATATGAAACACTTTCTTTTCACAAAGAAAAGCCTTGCCATGTTTCTCAAGAAATATTTTCTGTTTTTCTTCATTCCAAAAGAGTGCATCTGTAAATATCTTAAGCCTTCTGTAAGGCATATCAGGCATCTTCCCGTTCAGTAATGCACTACTTATCCATCCTTGCAGCATACTATTATAGCTGGCCATTGCAAGTGTGGTAGTCGCAAAAACTTCGCAACTAATCACCGTTGTATCAGTGATGGCTATGAAGCCAGCAAACATACTATCACTTGCTTGCATCTTTTGGGTAAAGAAATTGGTGTAGGCAGTGTCTTCTTTTTCGTGGTTGTTGTGCAATTCAAGATAGGCTGCGGTTTTACTCACTTGCCCATTTATGAATAATCGCCTGTCTATCTCTTTCCAGATAAATTGCTGCTGATTACTTTGATTCATTATCCTTTTCAGGGCATCATCTGCATTTCCAGCATATCTGAATGGCTTTGGTTTCTTATCCCAACGACTTTGTTCAATACAAAAGACATCTATGAACTGATCTTTCTGATTAGGATAAATAATCTTCGACTCTGCCAGTATTCTATCTTGTTTGCCTCCAGCAATCATTTCACCATTTTGCAGCAAAACATGGTCATTACTCGTATTTTCTACAGTCAGTAACCTAACGGAAGCATCCTTTTCAAAATAAAACTCCTTGAATTTAATTTTTCCGCTTTGCATGGCTTCGTTCAAAGAAATTAGTTTGGTTGGAAAATAAAACAAGGGGTAACCGTCAACTTTAAATCTGATAGGGATGAGTGTGAGGTTTTTGTAGGTCCAACCACTATCATATTCTATTCTGATAGTTTGATAGGTGAGCTGCGCCTTGGCTTTTGACGTGAAGAAGCAATAGAGAAACAATGAAACAATAACTACCCGCCTGCTAACCATTGTACATATTTATGGGCGTAAAGGTAACCGAAATGACTATTTTAATTAGCTAAAATTGATTTGGCAAATGAAGGACATCACTAAAAATAAATGAGAGGATTTATTATAAATCCTCTCATTTATTAGGTTGTAATTATTTGGACGAATATCTCCACCACTCTGCAAGGCTGTTACAATCCTTGTAGGCATCATCAATTGAAATGAAATAACTAGGTAAATGATTTTTGAACCATTTTGAAAGAGCATCATGCTTTTTCGCTTCCAAGGCTCTGTCTGCAACACGAT
>CANGFK010000110.1 GCA_947452925.1 Chitinophagaceae bacterium
AAGTTCTGACAGCCTGTATAGTTTTGCATCCACGCAGCGGAATTATGTAAAAAGATATTCTGTAGTACCACATTAGTACACTCTACCATCTTTATCCCAAATGGTCTCCCTACAATTTGACCTAACGTTTCTACACCAGGAAAATTCACCAACTCTCCTCTAAAATAAATTTCGCCTTTCCCACGTATTCCTACGTTAGTACATTTCTCTGCATAAATCATTGACTGTCGAAAAGACTTGTATTCAGTTATTTTTTCGGGATAATCTGCAATGTTTGTACTACCTAAAATCCTAGTATTACTGTCCACTTCCAACATGACCCCTGACTTCAATATAATAGTGCCTGTTACATATTGACCTTTTGAAAACAATACCACACCACCCCCTTTCTGAGAACAAGAATCAATTGCAGCTTGGATTGCTTTTGTATTGAGCGTAATGCTATCTCCAATTGCGCCAAAGTCCTCCACCTTCAACACCTTATTTGGAACTGTCCAAGGAATTAAGTTTTGGGACAACGAATCAGCCATTTTATTAAGCCTATCTATGGTCGGCTTTTTTGATAGGATTCCTTGAGCAAAAGAACCCATAGTCAGCAGGGTAAAGAGTGCTATCAGTAGTATATTTTTCATGGCTTATTAGTAAAAAATATTGTTGAAAAACATACTGATAACACCTGTTTTTTGTTGTAAGAAAGTAGTAGAGACACAAGCTAATTTTTTTGAGAAATTGAAATGGATGAATCAGTTTAGCAACAACCACATAAATAAAAATAAAGAAACTACTTATACTTTTCGTCTATTTGACTAAGGTCGTCCTGCATCAATCCATTTTTATCATATTGAACGGGTGCAATAAAACAATCCCGAATGCGGTCTTTAGATCTGTCTTTGTACTTACACCAAACGTGATACCACTGTTTTTTGAACTTGAAAAAATCGCCATGACCATACGCCGTATCTATTCCAAACCCTTTTCCTACTAATCCTTTTGTTTCATAAGGCCCATAAATATTTTTGGAAGTGGCATAGTATCCCGAACAACTTAAATAGTAAATGCCATTGTGTTTATGCAAGGAATTTTTATCCGTGGCAGGAAAAGTAGTCGTTCTATTGATAGTGATTTCCTTTGGCGTCTCATCGAGTTCAATCATATTATCTTTTAGCCTTGCAATATTATAGGTATGCTCTCCATAAACAATGTAAGGCGTATTGTCATCATCCACAAAAATGGTCGGGTCAAAAGAAGGCACCAATGGCTTTCCGAGGGCGTCTTTGTAAGGCCCCTCAGGCTTGGAAGCCACCATCACACCAACACTTTCTTTTCGGTTAGAAAAATACCAATAATATTTTCCATTCCTCTTTACAATATCTCCTGCCCAGCAAGATTTGTTACCGCTGCCCATGTAGCTATCATCGGGTTTGATGGTGCCCACCAGCTCCCAAGACAACAAATCGGTAGATTTATAAATCCGCCAGTCGGGCATTACCCAATCCGAAACGCCAAAACCAATATCATGACCAGTAAACACATAACAGGTGTTGTTATCTACCAACATGTGCGGATCGGACATGCCGGGCTCATCGATTAAAGGGTTTTTGAGCCGCTTTTTAATATTTATCGGGGTGGATGCAAACAAGCCATTTCCGTTAGCCAATACTACACCGGCCAAACTCCATCCAACTGTTTTCAAAAATTTTCTTCTATTATCCATATGGTTATTCAATTATAATTTTAACAGTTCCCATCAACTAGAAGCTATCTTTTTTTTGCACTTGATATATTCAAATTACGTACATTCTAGTTGCCCACCCCTATTCTTTAAAGAAAGTTTTTTCAGCTTTGGAAAAATCAGACTTATCAAAATAATAGTCGTTTAAATAAACTAGAATTTCTGTCTGTAATAAGTAGTTTGTTTTGATAAATGTAGGATAAAAAAGCTATTAATGAAGCCTGATAGCCTTCATTTATTTAATACCTGACCAGTTAACCACTCCGCTCGCCCAGTCTTGCAAAAAACTGACAAGTTTTGGGGTAAACCCGCCCAACTAAGGGGTACTCTCGCCCAACTAACCACTCCGCTCGCCCAGCTTTGCAAAAACCCGACAAGTTTTGGGGTAAACCCGCCCAACTAAGGGGTACTCTCGCCCAACTATCCACTCCGCTCGCCCAGCTTTGCAAAAACCCGACAAGTTTTGGGGTAAACCCGCCCAACTAAGGGGTACTCTCGCCCGCTTTTGTAAAAAGAGAGCCGACTTCATGAAAAAGATAGCCGACTACACCTCTTTTCAAGCTAAAAAAGGAGCAAAAACAAAAACCTTTTAAGTTAGGACAAACAACTTTTTCAAATATTAATATAGTTGAGCGAGTTGTTGTTGGATAGGTCTAGTTTCGTCTTTCATTAAAAAAATGATTGTTATGCAAAGAAGACAAAACGTTGCCAGAGACTACAAACACTTAACTCCTGAGAAAAAAGTAATTATGTACCTGAAGATTGAGGGTAAAATGTCGGTGTCGGGTAGCCCCTTCGTCAATCCTTCTTTGATATTTACTTATGCACTTGGACTAGTAAAAATAAATGCCATCACCACCGCATTGAATGCGCAGGCAAATGGTGGCAATGGAACCGCTGATGCAGTTGGAAAAGCAGTGATAGCAGCTGAGAAATTTATTGACAACTGGGCTGACCTTGTTGATTTAATTTCTAACGGCGATTCTATCATTATTATTTCATCAGGCTTCGATGCTACTAAGGCTAACTCTTTGCCGGGTGTTATTAATGGACAACCTGTTTTGGATTTTGTTCCTCAAAAACTAGCGGGTTCAGTAGTATTTGAAGTTAAAACAAGTAGTATTACAGTAGACCATCCTACCATAACTTATATAATAGGAAGCGACCTGGATACCCTCACACGCAATGGCGATATGATGTATTGCACCGATCCTACCATCAGATTGTTTTGTGTGAGTGGCAAAAGGGATATATTGGTTACTGGCTTGCCTGCAGGCACCAAATTGCAATGTGTTTGTGTTGTTACAAGTGCCGCAGGAGTAAGCATTTATAGTAATGTGATTAAGTTTCAAGTGTAAGTTATAAGTTGTAAGTTATAAGTTGTAAGTTTTAAGTATATAAATGAAAGAGACTGCCCGCATGGGTGGTCTCTTTTTGTTTGCAGATAAGTTTATTTTACTATGGCAACAGGTTAGGATGAAAACCGTGAATTATACAATCTTTTGTGCTGATTGTATAACAGGCATTCTATTTCCAACCTGAACCTTTGCGAAATAAATAAAATCACTAAAAATGAAGAGAATATCATTTACGTTTGTCACCGTCTGCCTGCTTGCAATAAGTTGTACCTCTACCGAAATTAAAGTGCCCTCATCAGACGACACGACCATCAATGAGCAAAATGCGTATAATAATTTGTTTCTAGATAGCTCAAGCGTAGAAAAGTTTATGGTTAGCCAAGACTCATTCAAAAGATTCCGTTCAAAATATTATGCATTTTACTCCCAAAGAAACTATGAGTTTGCTTGGTTTGATTCAGACGGCATGACCGAGCAAGCACACCACTTCTACAGTCTTCAAAACAACTTTGCTGCCAATTTAAATGACAGCAGCATATACAATGTACCGTTACAAGAGCTGTATGGCTGGTTGCAGAATAACGGCAGTAACAGGAATAAAGTATATGATAGCATTTCTAAAAAAACAGAGCTGCTACTTACAGGGCAGTTCTTTCGTTATGCACAAAAAGTGTATCATGGAAGCGAAATTGATATAGAGAAGCTGGGTTGGTATATACCGAGAAAAAAAATAAACGCAACTATTCTGTTAGACTCTTTGGTGGATGGAGTTTCGAAAGCATCGAAGGAATATGAGCCTTTGAACAGGCAATATAGATTGTTGGAAGGGTTTCTTGCAAAACACTACTCCTTGAAAAAAAAGGGGGATTGGCTCTTAATTCCAGACAAAAAAAGATTCAAGAATGGGGATAGCAACAACGTGGTTACCCAAATTAAGAAAAGACTATTTGATTTAGGGGATCTTAAAAAGTCAGATACTACAGTCCTTTTTGATACTAGTTTGTTGAGTGCAGTAAAGCAATTTCAACAAAGAATGGGGCTAAGAAGTAGTGGAATAGCAGATGAGCGGACCTTAAAAAGCCTTAATATACCCATTCAGTTGCTGATAAATAAGATTTTGATAAATATGGAAAGGGCACGATGGATGCCGCCGGACACCTCCCATCTGGATAAGGTTGTAATAAACATTCCCGAGTATAGGCTAAGTGTTTTTGATTCTGGGAGCTTTAGTTTTAGTATGCCTGTTGTGGTGGGCACTGCGGCTCACAATACAGTAATCTTTGACGACAAAATAAAGTATATCGTTTTTAGTCCTTACTGGAATATCCCTACTGGGATAACTAAAAAGGAAATGATGCCAGCAATGAAACGGAATAAGAATTACTTTACTCAACACAACATAGAAATAGTGAGATACGATAATGGCATTCCCGAATTAAGGCAAAAGCCAGGGTTGAAGAATGCCTTGGGAGGAGTAAAGTTTTTGTTTCCAAATAAGTATTCAATATATCTGCATGATACACCAGGAAAGGATGCTTTTTCCAATCTGAACAGACCATTCAGTCATGGATGCATTCGTGTTGGCGACCCAAAAAGGTTAGCTGCTTTTTTGCTAAGGCGAGAACCTATGTATACCGCTGATTCTATAAATACTTATATGACACTACCCAAAGAAAAGTGGTTAGAAATAAAGCCGATGGTACATGTGATAATAAAATATTTTACAGCTTGGGTGGATAATACTGGGTTACTAAACTTCAGAGAAGATATTTATGGTCGCGATAAAAGCATTGCCGAAAAGCTTTTTGAAAAGTAAAGCGCAAAATCAAGAGAAAAAGGCGAAATCCGTGAATTATGCAAATTTTAGTACCAATTGTATAACGCTCTCACATTTGCCTTTCTGAATCTTTGCAAGTTGGAATTCTTCAACGAATAAAATAAAGAAAATGAAAAAAATGTTCATGGTAGTGTCTGCATTTATGCTAATGGCATTGCTCAGTCCCAATCTACAAGCAGCTTGTTTAACAAGTGTACCTCTTTCAGAAATCGCACCAACCAAAGCCGAGGAGCGAAGTGCTATACTCGCTAGAGTTTATGAGATTAAAAATGCTGACAAGTCTAAACTTACTTCATCTGAAAAGAAAGACTTGAGAACAGAGTTAAAATCTCTCAAAAAAAGATATAGAGACAATGGAGGTGTGTACATTTCCGTAGGTGGATTAATAATCGTTATTCTTTTACTGATTTTAATTCTGCGATAATTTACCAGTTTAAGTTCACTAACTACTAAACAGCATCATACTGTTTAGTAGTTTTAGTTTATAACACTTTCTCAATTAAAGCCGACGCTTCGGATAATAAGAGATACATTACACGCAAAAAAGTAGTATGAAACTCTACATAAAATACATGGTTAGCATACGGTGCAAAATGATTGTGAAGCAAGAACTAGAAAAATTGGGGTTGGCATATGGGATAATTGATTTGGGCGAAGTGGAAATAAAGCAATCCTTGGAATCAAAACAGCACGAGAAGTTGAAAATAGCTCTTCAAAAAGCTGGCTTGGAGTTGATGGATGATAAAAAAGCTATTCTGATTGAGAAAATCAAAAACATAGTAATTGAGATGATTCATTATGCGGATGATTTTCCACTACAAAAAAATTCTAATTACTTAAGTGAAAAACTAAACCATAATTACACCTACCTATCAAGTCTTTTTTCTGAAGCTGCAGGAATAAATCTGGAGCAATACATTATTGCTCATAAGATAGAGAAAGTAAAAGAGCTAATCATATATGATGAGCTAAACCTAACTGAAATTTCATACAGACTAGGTTATAAAAGTGTATCACACTTATCTAGTCAGTTTAAAAAAATAACTGGCCTTACGCCTTCATTTTTCAAGCAACTCAAGGAGAAAAGGCGAAATGCCATAGAAAATCAATAGCTATCTTTTTTTAAGAAGATAACATCTTTGACCATACACCAAATCTCAAAAGAGAGTATGCCGATAGCTTTGGATGCATCAAACATTTTCAGCCCTTCTAATTAAATAATAATTACCACTTTTTAAAGTACTACATTGCAGAGCATATTTTTTCACACGTTTGTAAAATCACAACTAGATGAAAAAAGGCAACGGGTCATTATTTCAATTACGGGCAATCTATCTGGTCACTACATCTTTCCTTGTAATCCTTTCTATATACACTTCCATTCAGCTAAAAAACTTGATTGCAACCACACAGTTGGTAAATCATACAGTTATTGTTACCCAATCCCTTCATCATATTTCCTCGAACATCTTTGAATCAGAAACAAATAGTCGGGGCTTTTTATTAACAGGCAACCCAATATTGCTTCAAAATAAGGAAACTGCGTTGGCTAATCTTGTTGAAGAAAAAGAAACGCTTAATCAACTATTAAAAAACGACAAAGTAGGGGACGATAACTTGTTACTTATAAATAAGTTTATTGATAATTTGGTTGCACACAAAGATGCTAAACAGAGCCAATTACCCAATGTAACTAATTTAAGTAGAACAACTATTTCCGAAGAATCACTCGATCGAGAAAGTGCTATTGCGTGTGTAAAAAAGATATATGCCTATGAAATTGGAGTGCTTAAAATGCATTCAGAAAACTCCACACAACTTTATTATGTTATGCCGCTCTACATTATTGTTCTATTTCTAGGCTCGCTTATCATTCTCTGGACATCCTACATAAAAATAAATACCGCACTTTCACATTCACAATATTTACGTAGTGAACTAATCATTCAGAATGAAGAGAAGGAAGAAAAAGCAGCAACCTTGATTATTGCCAATAAGGAGCTAGAATTACAGAACATAGAAAAAGAGCAAAAGGCTGCAGAGCTAATTATTGCTAACAAAGAGCTAGAACTAGAGAATAACGAAAAGGAATGTAGAGCCGCGGAACTTATTATTGCCAATCAAGAACTTTCTTATCAAAACATTGAGAAAGAGCGGAAGGCGAAAGAATTGGTTGTAGCTAACAAAGAATTAGCATTCGAAAACAAGGAGAAGGAAAAGAGAGCTGCAGAATTAGTAATCGCCAATAAAGTACTATTGAACGAAAATGAAATAAAAGAAAAAAGAGCTACAGAACTAACTAATCTGAATGAAGAGTTGAGGGTTTTTACCCAAATAGCCAGTCATGATTTGCAAGAACCACTCAGGAAAATTCAAATGTTTGCCTCGAGGATTTCAGAAAGCGAGCACAAAAATTTATCAGAGAGAGGTAGAAATCATTTTGAAATAATTGAAGATGCAGCAACAAGAATGAGAACCCTTATAGAAGACTTGATTGCATATTCACAAACTAATAATGAGGAAAGAGTTTTTGAAGTAACGAACTTGAATGACATCATCGAAGAAACAAAACTGGATCTGGAAGATTTAATTGCTGAAAAGCAAGCTACAATAGAGACTTATAAACTTGGAGAAGTGAAGGCCGTTCATTTTCAGTTTAGACAATTGATGAATAACTTAATTTCTAACTCTCTAAAGTTCTCAAACAAAGGAATCCCAACACGCATAGTAATAGTCAGTGAAATAAAAAAAGGAAAAGATCTAGAGAATCCGGAACTAATACCTGAAGCTAACTATTGTCACATTGCAATTAGTGACAATGGTATTGGCTTTGAATCGGCTTATAGTGAAAAGATATTCGAAGTTTTTCAGCGGCTTAATGGGAAGGAAAAATACAAAGGGACTGGGATTGGACTTGCAATAGTAAAAAAAATTGTAGACAACCACAATGGCATTATCAAAGCTTCGGGAGAGCCGGGAAAAGGAGCAAGATTTGATATTTATTTACCTTCATAAAACATATTAATATGAGTAACAAACCAATTTTTGTGATTCTTGCCGATGATGACGAAAGCGATCGTATGAACTTTAGGGAAGCTCTGGAAGAAGGCAAATTGAAGACTACCGTTGTTTCGGTAAACGATGGTGTTGAGTTGATGGAGTATTTATTACGCGAAGACTCACAACTACCTACAATTCTTTTTCTCGATTTGAATATGCCGCGTAAAAATGGAATAGAATGTCTATTGGAAATAAGGAAGTCGGAACGGTTGAGAGAAATGGTTGTGGCTATTTATTCCACCTCTTCGTCAGAGAAAGACATTGAACACACTTTTAATAGTGGCGCAAACGTGTATATCAAAAAGCCCAATAACTTCACGAAACTAAAATCTGTTCTAAACGAGATTGTTATGTATGTGAACTTATACAGAGAACCACCCTTTAATATGGCGAACTTTCTTCTTAAGATATAGCAACTGCTCTTCTTAATTTATTAACCCATAAACTCCTCTTAACCCCTAGACACTAGCCATCAGTTTAGCAAATAAGCTGTATTCTTACACAATAAAAGGATATAGCAAAGTTTTCTGGTGCTTTTTTTCAAAACCCGTGAATTATGCAACTTTTCCATTTGATTGTATAACAGATGCTTTATACAATCCATCCACCTTTACACCGTAATAATTCAATTACGCAATTAACCTTCAAATGATGATTATTGTAAAGAAAGTGGGTATCTGGATGAATCATTCAATAGCCTATGTAATGGAGTTCACAGCAGGACTGATAACTACAATTAAGGTTGATTCCAAAGCACCTGAACTAGAGAAAATCCTTCCCACCAGTTGCAATAATTCCCTCGCTTTACTGAAAGAGCAACATATTCAAGCATCCTATTACAAAAGGTTGGAAGAATCATTAAACGGTTGTGAGGAAGTACTATTATTCGGCCCAACGTATGCCAAAGTAAAACTATTTGATGCTCTTAGAACCGACAAGCGATTTGCAAAAACCAAAATTGGCATCATACAAACCAAGGATATGACCGAAGCAGCACAACGAGAATTTGTATCTAATCACTTTTCAAAAAAGCGTCTCATTAATTCAACTTCATAAAATAAATAAAATGAAAAAAGCAAACTGTATTGGTATCTGGATGGATCATTCCACAGCCAATTTAATGGAATTTACTACCGATCCTATTGAAACAAAAACAATTGAATCGTCATTTACCC
>CANGFK010000111.1 GCA_947452925.1 Chitinophagaceae bacterium
ATTGCATTGATGGTTGCAACTATTGCCCATTCTCAGGAGGCTACCGATACGGCTAAGAAGTTTAAGCCCGTTGCCATCCCCGATAATTACACCAAACAATTGGATGTGGTATATACAAGTGGTCCGGGTTTTCAGGAGAAGCTCGATTTGTATATTCCCAATAAAACGTCCAAACTAGCGCCTGCCATCATCAACATTCACGGCGGCGGTTGGGTGAGTGGTAGCAAAGACCAACAAGGGGGCTTTAATCCTTACTTCAAAAATGGTTTTTTGGTGTGTAATATCGAGTATCGGATGACCAAAGAGGCAAAAGCCCCCGCCGCTGTTGAAGATGCAAGGTGTGCGTTGGCTTATCTGAAAAAGAATGCCAAAGATTTAGGGATTGATGTAAACAGGATTGTGGTAATGGGCGGTTCTGCGGGTGGTCATCTCGCTTTGATGACGGGTCTTCTGGAAAATGACCATCGCTTTGATAAGAATTGCGCTGACGTAAAAGACATGAAAGTGGCTGCCATCATAGACAAGTGGGGCATTACCGATGTATGGGCTTGGGCGTATTGTTGCAAGAGTCATTCTGCAAAAAATTGGTTGGGAGATAAACAAACCGATGAAGCTTTTGCTAAAACGGTTTCTCCAATGACCTATTTAAAGAAGTCGAGTCCGCCCATTTTTATCTGTCATGGCGATGCCGATTCTACCGTTCCTATCGAAGAGTCTTATTTGTTGCACGATAAATTGAAAGAGATAGGCATTAAAACCGACTTAATGGTGGTTCCCCATGCAGGACATAGTTTGAGTGGTGCAAAAGACCAGTTGAAAGTAATGGACGAGCGGATTTTGGTGTTTTTGAAGGAGTTGGGGGTGTATTAAAAGCGGGTGACTTCATACAGTCGGGTTCTTACTGCATGCAGTGAAGGTTTTACTTCATGCAGTCGGGCTCTTACTTCATATAGTTAAGACTTTACTTATAGCAGTCAACGTTTAACTTCATACAGTTAAGGTTTAACTTCATGCAGTCAACGCTTAACTGCATGAAGTAGAAGATTAACTGTAGGTAATTTTTTAGTTATTTATAATCGTTTATTTGGTTCGAAACATAATACAGTATTGGCTTTTAAGGATATATTTTTATTAAACAACAAAGAGTAAGTTATGAAACAGCGTTTATTTTTAATGGTAATCAAAGCAAAAAGTCTTTGTTTGGTGGGAGCGGTTTTATTGTCCATTCAGTTGGGTTTTGCAGCCGGAAAAGAAATAGTAGTATCCAACAATTCGGAGTTGACTAGTGCGATTAACTCGGCAAAACCGGGTGATGTAATAGTGATGAAAGAGGGTGAATGGAAAGATGCCAATATCGATTTTAGTTCAACAGCTACCGAAGAGGCGCCCATAACCCTAAAGGCACAAACAGCAGGAAAAGTGATATTGAACGGAAGTAGCGTTCTTACCCTTACCAAGCCAAACCTTAAGGTAGATGGCTTGGTTTTTAAAGGTGGCGCCATCAACAAGGGGGCCGTCATCAACTTTAATTCCGATAAATGTACCGTCTCTAATTGTGCCATTATCGATTATAATCCGGCTAGTTTTAGTACCAAATATTACTGGATTTTCTTTACAGGAAACTATAATGTGTTAACACATTGCTTCTTTTCAGGAAAAAACAATGTTGAGCCTGTTTTGGGCAATGCTATTGGCGATTCGAGACACAATACCGTAACCTTTTGTTACTTTAAAGACATCCCTTATGCCAAACAAAACGGCAGGGAAATAATGCGGATATGGGGCCCAGGTAAGTTGGGTAAACCAAGTGATGATGGTGCTTTTTTTACGGTAGAACATAACCTATTTGACCACGCTGATGGCGAAGGGGTAGAGATTGTATCGTTGAAATCGAACCATAATGTGGTGCGTTTCAACACCGTTAGGGCAAGTATGGGCGCTTTCACAAACAGGCAAGGGCATAATAATACGTTTGAAGGAAATTTTATTTTGGGAGAAAACAGAGCGGGTACTTTAGGTATGCGTGTGGCGGGAGAAAACCTGCACGTTTTTAATAATTACATCAGTAATGTTTCCGACAATGGGCTATTGTTGATGGCAGGAGAATATATGGACAAAGCATTGACAGATGGTTTCAAACCGGGTCATGGCAACAAAGAAACCTTGGGTGCACCAAGATATTGCCAGGTAAGAAACAGCGTTTTCGAAAATAATACCATCATCCATTCGGGTGGTAAAGGGTTGCAATTAGGAGATGCCTATCGGAAACATTGGCCCGAAATGCAGATGTGTTTGCTGCCAGAAGGTAATACGATTAAAAATAATCTAATCATGAATTGTGCGGAGTCAAACATTGATGTAGTACCCGTAGATACCGACCCTGCAACGAGCTTCTTGCAATTTGCACCCAATAAATTTGAAGGTAATGTGGTTTCGGGTGGCGAAGTGAAAGGAGCAGATAAAGTGAGTGGTATACTTAAAAAAGAGGTAAAAGGTTCTTTTGATAAGAACGGACTATATATTCTGAAAGATGCCAAAGAGGCTAAAACAGTAGGTGCAAATGAGTATATGACCAACACCGCCGAGTGCCATCCCTTGCAACCCAATGAAGTGGGCCCTAGTTGGATGAAATAATAACATTAACCGAGGAATTACAAATTTTAAACGCAGATGGTATTTCATAAACTAATAAAAAGGATGAGACTGGTAATAAGCATGATGATTTCTTGCTTGCTACTGAACCATTCCATTTGTTTGGCAACCAATTACACCGTCTCAACTAAGGTCGATCTCATTGCAAAAATGAGCGCAGCATCTCCGGGTGATACGGTGATCGTATCTGATGGCAGCTATAATTGGGGCCAGATTAGTTTTTCTAATAAAAAAGGAAGTGCCACTTCTGCTTGGATTGTATTAAAGTCGGAGACTTTTAAGGGCGTTGTTTTTACGGGAAATACTTACGTTCAATTTAGTGGAAAGCACATACTTGTTTCTGGTTTTCGTTTTGCCAATGGAAACTCAGGAGCTAATGATGTAATACAATTTAGAAACTCATCAGGAAGTTTTGCCAATTATTGCCGGGTAAGTAATATCACTATTGATAACTATAACAGCGACTCCACAGGATCAACTAACAACACAGGTACCAAGAATGGAGGAGATACCCTCAATAGATGGGTTTCGCTTTATGGTACGCATAACAGAGTAGATCACTGCACTTTTATTAATAAGTTCAATGGCTCTCCAACTGTTGTCGTTTGGTATGACAGCACCAATTATCCTGCAAAAGGAACCTCTACTTTTCACCTAATAGATTCTAATTACTTTAAAGGACATGGTTATCAAGGTAGTAATGAAGGGGAGGTAATCAGAGTGGGTACCAGCGTAAATTCCCGTACCGATGGCTATAATATTATAGAGTATAACTTGTTTGAAGATGGGACGCAGTTAGACCCAGAAATCATTTCTAATAAATCTAATTTCAATACCTATCGGTACAATACTTTCAGAAATCATGCAGGTGGAATTACATTGCGTCATGGTAGGTATTGCAGTGTTTATGGCAATAACTTTATCAAAACAAATACGAACAGAACCACGCAATACGGCATTCGAATTATCGACAAAGGGCATAAGGTATATAACAATTATATCGAGAATCTAACAGGTAATTACAACAGCAATACGTCGTTACGTTGCCCTATCATTCTTTTCAATGGCGTCACCAATTCAAATGATACGGCCAACCCCGCTTTTGCAGCGAAGTATTTTGCGGCGGATAGTGCCATCGTTGCCTTTAATACAATTGTAAATTGTTATGGAGGAGCGGGTATTGTTCTAGGCTTTGAGGTAGATAGCTCAGGCTTGTACAAACCCCAGGGAGTAACTGTTGCCAATAACTTAATCAGTATGAAAAAGGGGCAGGCCGTCTACATAGATTCAGTGGGAACAGGTACGGTTACTTATGCTGCTGAGGGTAATCTTTTCAGCGCACCTTCTGGTCTTGGCATTGGTAATACAACTGGGTTTACGAAAAAGACACTCACTTTTAAGACAAGAGCAAATGGCATTTTACCTTCCCCTTCTTTGGTGCAGGATGCGGGAGTGAATACCAGCAACTATGTTTCTTTATTGAATGGATTAGATGTAGAAGCTAGAACGCGCAGCGCTATCTATGACGTTGGTGCTTTGGAGTTGAATGGAACTGGAAATGTTGTTGCCATCCCTTTAGACAGTACGATGGTGGGGGCAGGCACACCGATTGTCACCTTGCCGGTGAAACTATCCAGTTTTGATGGCATGTTGAGCAATGGAAATATTATATTGAAATGGAGTGTTGCCAGTGAAAAAGACTTTTTGCAATATGAAGTAGAGTATAGTTCTACAGGAAATGATTTTGTTCGGGCAGGAATAGTATCGGCAGCAAACAAGGAGACCTATAAGTTTGAAAGTTCTTTAACCGCTACCAAAAATTATTACCGGTTAAAACTTATAAATAAGGATGGGTCATTTTCATTCTCAAAAGTGATTGTATTATCTGCTAGTCAGAGCAAGTTATTTTCTGTTTATCCAAATCCAGCAAAGGATATAGTAGTGGTGACAGTAAATAAATTAGCTAGTAACAACACCCTTGTTATTATCGACGAAAAGGGAAAAGTAATTAAACAAACGACACTCTCTGCAACCAATACCCCTATCTCTGTGAAGGGTCTTGCAGATGGGTTGTATCATATTCAACTTTTAGAAAAGGGCGGGAATGCCTCTACAAATACTTTTATAATTCATCATTAAGCGTATCAAATGAAAAAGATTTCTATTTTATTTCTGAGTATAGTACTCCTTCAAAATTTATCCTTTTCTCAAAAGGAACTTTCAAAAGAGGAAAGGATGAAATGGTGGCGTGAGGCACGTTTGGGTATGTTTATTCATTGGGGGGTATATGCTCAACTGGAGGGAACATATAATGGTCACGAACAGCGTAGGGGTGGGGCAGAATGGATAATGAACCGGATGAAGATACCAGTAGCGGATTATCAGTCTTATGCTAAGCAATTCAATCCAACAAAATTTAATGCAGACGAGTGGGTAAAAACTGCCAAAGATGCTGGAATGAAATACATAGTAATCACATCCAAGCACCATGATGGTTTTGCTATGTTTAAATCGAATGCAAGCAAATGGAATATTGCTGATGCTACGCCTTATGGAAAAGATGTGTTGAAACCATTGGCAGCAGCTTGTAAAAAGTATGGAGTAAAACTAGGCTTTTATTATTCGCAAGCACAAGACTGGAACAATCCTGGCGGTTCTGCCGCGAGAAAGTTAATGACAGCAGATGGATGGGATAATCCTGATAGTGCAACCATTGATGCTTATACAAAAGACCATAATGGTCATTGGGATGCAGCACAGACAACAAAGTCTTTTGATGAATATATGGATGGAGTTGCGGTACCTCAAGTAAAAGAACTACTCACAAACTATGGGGAAATAGCAGTACTTTGGTGGGATACACCTACCAATATGACCGATGAAGCGGCTAATAAATTGAAAGAAGTATTAAAACTTCAACCTCAGATTATTACCAATGATCGTTTGAAAAGAGGTAATCCATTATTCAGTGGCGATACCAAAACACCTGAACAAAAGATTCCTACCCAAGCAGAATTGGATGGACAGGATTGGGAAACCTGTATGACCATGAACGGTACTTGGGGCTTCAGGGCTTCTGACAATAAGTGGAAATCGACGGAGACCTTGATACATAACCTTTGTGACATTGCTTCTAAAGGGGGTAACTATCTATTGAACGTTGGACCGAAACCAGATGGTACTTTTCCGCAGGAAAGTATAGACAGACTAAAAGAAATGGGTACTTGGATGAAGACTAATGGAGAAGCCATCTATGCTTCGAAGGCTAGCCCGTTATTGCCATTCGATTGGGGACGTTGTACTCAAAAAAGCACTAAGGCTGGAACGGCACTCTATTTCTCTGTCTTCAATTGGCCTAAAGATGGAAAGTTAGTTGTGAAGGGATTGAAGAATGAAGTGGTTTCTGCCAAGCTATTGGCCGATGGTACTTCGTTGAAAACAGAACAAGCGGCAGATGAGGTAACCATTTCTGTAAGTAATAGCCCACTAGACAAAATAGCAACTGTTATCAAACTAGAGGTAAAGGGTACGATTGAAAATCAGAACTTAGGCTTACAGAAAAAAATGAAAACAGGTGCCTTGGATTAAAATATTAATTAATTATCAACTTGAATTTATACATGAGACACAGTTATATCAAATTGAAGTATTCTATTTTTATTAGCACATTTCTATTAGTTACTTCAGTATTAAACGCACAAAAGGTTGACATCAAATCTGTTTTTGCTGATGCCGAAAAGCAAACGGACTTAATGTTAAAGGAAGTTCCTGCTGCCAAGCACGGCAAAGCAGATTTAGTATCTCCTCGTACAATCGATGCAAACGGACAGTTGGTTTTATCACCTTCTTTCAGGTGGACAAGTGGCTTCTTTCCAGGCGTTCTTTGGTATTTATATGAATACACAGGCGACAAAAAGTGGGAGGAGCAAGCGAGAATTTTTACAAAGGCTATAAGGAGGGAACAGTTTAATGGGGGTACGCACGATATGGGTTTCAAAATGTATTGCAGCTACGGCAATGGCTACCTACTCACCAAAGATGAAGAGTATAAAAAGATTTTGTTGCAGTCTGCCAAAACCCTTTCCACCCGTTTCAACTATACAGTGGGTACTTTTCGTTCTTGGGATACCATGCCCAAATTTAGTTTCCCTGTCATCATTGACAATATGCTTAACCTCGAACTGATGTTTGAAGCAAGTAAACTTTCAGGGGATAGTATGTATTATAAAATGGCGGTGAGTCATGCGAATACCACCCTGAAAAATCATTTTAGGAAAGACTTTAGTTGTTATCATGTAGTGGATTATGACAGCACCAAAACAGGAAGCATCATCAAGAAAGTGACGCACCAAGGTTACTCAGATGAGAGTGCCTGGGCTCGTGGACAGGCTTGGGCTATCTATGGTTTTACGATGTGCTATCGCGAAACGAAAGATCCAAAGTATCTGTTGCAAGCAGAAAATGTGGCTAATTATATTTTGAATAATCCAACAATGCCAGCAGATTTAGTTCCTTACTGGGATTTTAACGCCCCCAATATTCCCAACGAGCCGCGAGATGCATCTGCAGCAGCTTGCATGGCTTCTGGATTGTATGAATTGAGTACGTACAGCAAGAAAGGAAAGATTTACAGGAAGGCTGCCGACAAAATGATGGAGAGTCTCACCAATAACTACCGTTCACCTATTGGAGAAAACAGAGGCTTTATATTGTTGCATAGTACAGGGGCTAAGCCACACAATAGTGAAGTAGATGCACCATTGCCTTATGCAGATTATTATTATCTCGAGGCGTTGCTTCGCGCAAAAAAGCTAAAGGAAGGTAAGAAATTGTTTTAAGAATTAAAATTCTTCCTGGCTGAATATTACAGCTTGTCTTGCTCTGTATTTTACATGTCTGTTATTTTGGAGTGCAGGAATCCATTTGGGCGATTTAGCGATTACTTCTAATGCAATTTTATCGAACTCAGGATAAAAAGGAGTACTTACAAATACATTCTCAATATTTCCTTCTTCTTTTACTTCAAAATCTACTACAACAACCGCTTTATCTGCATTTACAATTTTATATTGAGATGGAAAGTATAAGTGCTTGAATAAATATTTTTGCCAACCTTTCACTCCACCAGTGAAAGCTGCTTCTATTTCTTTGGTAGTGGTATCTGCTATAAAAGTACCTGTTTCATCAAAGTATTTTTTATCTATCAATGTACCTTCTTTGTATATTTCTATATCACTTATTTGTCCGTTCTTATGGTAGTATTTCCATTTTCCGTCTTGCTTTTTTCCATCGGAGTATCTACCCGCGCTAGATGGAACACCATTATCAAACCAAGAAACAAATACTCCCTTTCCTGTAGAATCCAACACGCTAGAATCAGATATAAAACCATTTGAATACCATCCTATACTAGTACCTACTCTTTCACCTTTGTAATAATATGAGGAATCACTCATCACCCCATTGTAATGATAACTTAACCAAAGTCCTTCTTTTTTATCCTTTACATAACTGCCCTCATACTCAAGTTTGTCGTTAGCATAGAAAAAGTGAAATTTTCCATTTCTTATTTTGCAGTCCTTGTCTTCATAATAACCATCCATTTGTAAACTTTTTTTGGTAATGAAATAGTCTTGTCTATGCCAACCTAAATCTGTTTTTTTCATGATACTATAGAATCGTGCTTCACTGGCATCACATTCTTTCCAATTGTAGTTATAATATTTTTCTATTGTTTGAGAATAGGAGGTAATTATTAGAATCGTAAAAGGTAGGAACAAAAAATATTTCATTAAAAACGGTTTTAAAATGGAGTGATAATAACAATAGCAATAGTATAAAAAATATTTGATCCATTGCCATCATTAGTCAAACTATTCAACAAATTCGTTCAGGAAACAATCCAATACATTAAAATCCTATCTTGCCTGCCTAAACTAACAGCTCAGTAATGATTTTCATTCTATTGTTCTTCTTTGGACACTGGTTTCTGTCCCTTTTTTTCCATTCGTTTTTCTTGCATCGCTTTGCCTCCCACAAAATGTATACTACCAGCAAAAACTGGGAACGTGTATTTTACCTTGCCACCTGGTTTGTTCAAGGAAGTTCTTTTTTGGTGCCTAGGGCTTATGGCGTCATGCACCGGATGCACCACGTTTATAGCGATACAGAGAAAGACCCACACTCACCACACTTTTTTACAGATGTATACCAGATGATGAGAAGTACCATTCTGATATTCCGTAGCTTTCTGACTGGTAAAAATGTTCCGGAGGAACAGTTTACTAAAGATTATCTACCGGTATGGACGCGTTTGGATAAGTTTGGGCATCACTCGCTCACACGTCTAGCTTTTATGGCTGCTTATGTTGCTTTTTACATTGCATTTGCACCCAGCTATTGGTGGTTTTTATTATTGCCAATACATGTTTTGATGG
>CANGFK010000112.1 GCA_947452925.1 Chitinophagaceae bacterium
CTTTCTGCACAAATGAAAATATATGTTTCCCCTACAGGAAATGATGCCAATAGTGGAACAAAAACAAAGCCTGTAGCCAGCTTTTTTCAAGCCCAAACAATCTCAAGAAGGGTGAATACGAAGACTTCGGTAGAAGTGATATTTAAAAAGGGGGTTTATTATCTACACAATACCATACAATTTACTTCTAAGGATTCTAAAGCAAAGGGAGCCTCCATTACCTATACTGCCGAAAAAGAGGGAGAAGCCATCATTAGTGGGGGTAGCCTTTTGCATCTAAAATGGGACATATTTAAGGAGGGCATTTATGTGGCAACAGTGCCCAAAACATTGGATATTGACCAATTGTATATAAATAACAAACGCCAACCGATGGCTCGTTTCCCGAATGCAATTCCTGATAAAAATGTTTATGATACTTGGACGTTTTCTCATAAAACTAAAGCTGATGCAGCTTCTGATGCACTTTCACCCACAAGGATTGCTACTTGTAAGAATCCTGAAGGTGGATATATACATGCAATGCATCGCACGCTTTGGGGCGATATGCATTGGATAATTACTGGTAAAAAGTCTGATACATCATTGAACTATATAGGTGGATGGCAAAATAATCGTCCTGCCCCCATGCACCCATTATATAGAATGGTGGAGAACATATTCGAAGAACTTGATGCCCCTGAAGAATGGTATTTTAATAAAAAAGAAGGGAAGCTTTACTACATGCCACCAACAGGCACTGATTTAAAAACTGCCAAAGTAGAGATTGTACGCTTGAAACACCTGATAGAGTTCAATGGAGAAAAGAATAATCCTGTGAGCAATATTCACCTGAATGGCTTTGTTTTCCGTCATGCTGCACGTACTTTCATGGATAACAAAGAACCGCTTTTACGTTCCGATTGGACAATTTATCGCGGTGGGGCGGTTGTTTTTTGGGCATGATGGACCCGGACATATTGCTATTGCCGAAGGAAAAACAAAAGTGAAGCCATTGCAAGTTTATCATGGTAAGATAGGCAAAGGTTTATCGGTAGAGATGAGTGTAAAACATGGTTCTGTAACTCTTTTGTCGGTTGTAGAGGATGGCAAGGGTAAGTTTAAGTTGTTGGTTGCAGAAGGTGAATCGGTTGCAGGCCCAATACTAGAAATAGGCAATACAAATAGCCGCTACAAGTTTAGTATTGGTGCAAGAAAATTTGTAGAGCTTTGGAACGAGCAAGGTCCTGCACATCACTGTGCCATTGGCGTTGGGCATATCAGTAATAAGCTTATTAAACTAGCCAAACTATTAGAAATAGAAGTAGTTAAGGTATGCTAGTTAGTGTAGATTGAACAAAGAAATAAGAAATAATATCATTACTGAGTAGCGTTACCTTGAAGTTTGCTCAGTTGCTTTTAACAAGGCTACAATCTTCTTAAACCTTATGGTTGTCTCTTGCCTATATTGTTTGAAGTAGCTTATTCTCTTCAGGAAAGCATCAATAGAGTAGCATCACAATCCTATTTTAGGCTTTCATAAAAGGCCTTCAGCACATACCAAGCTTTCTTCTTTTCACCTTTGTCCGACAATAATCCCTTCCTGTTCCAGCCAAATTGATTCTCTGAATTCAAGCGGGTTGGCGATCTGAAATCATACAATACCCAAGGAGTAATGCCTCTCAGAAAAGGAATGTTCTTTAGCATTTGAATATTGTCTTTATACAATTGTTCCTGATATTCTTCGTTCCACAAGCCTGCAGAATCAGCATTCCCATGGTTGCCGTATTTAGCTTCGCCACCAAATTCAGACATAATCATTGGTTTATTCAGCTCCGACTTAAAAGTCATAGTGCCTGGTTTATCGGGCCAAGGAGAGTACCAGCCCATATATCTGTTTATTCCATAGACATCGAGCTGTCTGGCAAGTGTATCATTGACGTAGGTGGTGTTTCCATTCATTTTAATCTGATTGAATGCCGAGGATACCAGTCTAGTGGGGTCGAGGCTTCTGCAGGTGGCTGCCATATTAGTCAATACCCTATCCCTATCCGGTGCGGGAGTGGTTTCGTTGGAGATACTCCAGATGATAATGCTACACCTGTTCTTATCCCTGCGAATCATTTCACGTAGCATAAACTCCGCCTTGCCCAAAATGATAGGATTGCCAAATTGTATGCCTTGCCACAACGGAATTTCTTCCCATATCATTAGTCCCATCTCTTCTGCCATTTTTACTAAGTTCTCACTTTGTGGATAATGGGCTGTCCGGATGAAGTTGCAGCCTAAGTCTTTGGCAGATTGCAAAATCAAGCGTGCATCAGCATCAGATGTTGCCCTACGCATCTCTTTTGCAATCTCTTCATGAAAGTTTACACCCTTCAGAAAGACAGGTTTCCCATTCAACAGTATATCCAGTCCCTTTACTTCAATACTTCTGAAACCAATACTTTCTTTCACTGTTTCTTCATCAGTAGAGAGCGTTACTTCATATTGTTTTGGTGTTTCGGGTGTCCATAATTTAAAGTCGGCTTTAAAAGTGATTCTGGCATATCCGCTTGTGTCGATCTCTAGTACTTTATTTATGCCAGCAGCAGGGATAGACAGGTTTACTTTCTTGCTCTTATCCAATCCGTTCACCTTCACCCAAGCCTCTACTTCGTTCTGGCTCCCTTTCTTCAATTGAATAAAATAGTCTTCAATAAAGTTTGCAGGTGTTTCAATCAGGCTTACGTCTCTGGTGATGCCCCCATAATTCCACCAATCATAGTTCATAGCAGGAATGGACTCTTCTTTACGCTGACTGTTTACGCTAACAATCAGTTTGTTGGTACCATCCTGCAACGCATCGGTTATTTCAAATTGGAATGGGGTAAACCCTCCTTCATGGCTACCTAGTTTTTTCCCGTTCAAATACACTTCTGTGAGGTAGTTGGCAGCACCAAAGTAGATAAACGTTCTTTTGCCTGCTTTTCGGGTAGCAGTAAACTCTTTCTTGTACCAAACATTACCTTCCCACATAAATAGGTGAGGGTCCTGCGAGTTCCAATCGCTAGGTACTTGCATGGGTTGGTTGAACGAGTACTCAACAAACTCAGTTGGCTTCTTAGCTTTCCTATCCTGATAAATCTTCAGTTGATTTCCTCTGTTGTACCAGTCAATAATTACTTTCCAAGTACCATTCAGAGAGTTTGTATTTCTCCCCGACGGATTAGTCATAAAGTTCTGTGCAGAAGTGGGGGAGGAGGTGAAGACAAGTAGCAAAACAATAGCTAAGTTAGATAGCAGCAATCGATTGAATGAGTACATAGTAAATGACAGTTTATTTTGTAATAGTGTGAGACTCTAGCATGGGAAACTCGTTTAAAACAAATTTCTTCTTCTTTGAGAAATTAAATCTTTTTTACCTAGTAAAGTATGGATTACTAACTGAAAAAGTTGTTTGCTGTCACGGGAGAACTCCCTTTTGGTAGGGAAAGGCTTTTTGCTGTCATGGTGGTTCTCCCGTGACAGCAAAAAGCCTTGCTTATAGGTACGGTAGTTCTCCTGTGACAGCAAAGAGTCTTGCTTAGTGTCACGGTAGTTCTCCCGTGACAGCAAACAGCCTTGCTTATAGGTACGGTAGTTCTCCTGTGGCAGCAAAAAGGCTTGCTTAGTGTCACGGTAGTTCTCCTGTGACAGCGAAAAGGCTTGCTTGTCGAAAAGGGAGTTCTCCCGTGGCAGCAAAACATTATAGAGCACTTCTAATTTATTCTATTACAGTATCTAAGCATTGCGTTTGCAATCCATTTTGCTAGTAACAATTAATGCGGAAGTCAGTTACTGAATGGGTATCTACTAATTTCTATTTGTACTATTATACCAGCTGCTCAAGTGAAAGAAGAAAATAGGAAATAGGTTTAGCTGTAGTTAAAGTGCCTTTGAATGGCGTATTTTTTGCAATTCATTATTCATTTAAAACACTATATCGCCAGTCACATCCAATTTTTTGCCACTAAACCCTTCAACGCTATTTGTTTAATCTAATAAGTGCAATTTGCACCCATTATTAAAAACAACAAAAGAATTATTGTATGAAACAACGAATTTGTTTATTTATCCTCCTTATTACTGCGTTGATGACGCAGGGATTTTCTCAGTATAAAAAAACTGTCACAGGTATTGTGAAAGATAACAAGGCAAATGGGCTTCTTGGTGTGTCTGTATCACTGCTTAAAGCAAAAGATAGTAGCTTAGTGAAGGTGGGCGTTACTGATAAGGATGGCAACTTTGAAATTAATACCAATGCAACGGGTAATTTTTTACTCAGCTATAATGCACTTGGGTTTGCTAAGCAATATTCCAAGGTCTTTGATCTTACTAGTACCGACAGTTATACTGCTTCTACGGTTTCCCTCACCGTGTCTGCAAATAAATTGGAAGAAGTAACTGTTACTACTTCTAAAAGACCCCTGATTGAAGTGAAGGCTGATAAGATGGTGTTTAATGTAGAAAATAGTATTAACGCCACGGGAAGTGATGCCTTGGAGTTGCTACAGAAAAGTCCTGGTGTTCAGGTGGACAACAACGATAATATCAGCATGAAAGGCAAGAACGGCGTAAAGGTTTATGTCGATGGAAAGATGCTTCAGCTAGACACTAAAGACCTTGCGGCCTATTTGCGCAGTATCAATAGTAATGATATTGAAGCTATAGAAATGATTAGTAACCCGAGTGCTAAATATGATGCAAGTGGTAATGCGGGGGTAATAAATATCCGTTTAAAGAAGAATAAGAAGTTTGGAACTAATGGAAGTACAAGTCTTGGTTTTACGCAGGGCGTTACGCCTAAAGGAAATGGCTCTGTAAACCTCAATTATCGTGACAAGAAGATAAATCTGTTCAGTAATGTAAGTGGTAATATTGGTAACCATCAGAACACTTTGAATTTATACAGAACACAAAAAGATACCATCTATGACCAGCATAGCACCAACATCAATGATGATAAGGCTGTGAATGTGAAGGCAGGTGCTGATTACTTTCTCAACAGTAAAAATACTTTTGGTGTGATGGGGCGCTATAGCTATGATAATTCTAAGTGGGGAAGTTATGGCAACACCCTGATTTATTCTGGCAAAGCAGTAGCAGATAGTTTTGTTAAGAAACTTGTAGCGACAAACAATGTCCCTGGGCATAGAATAAATACTGATTTGAACTTGAATTACAGGTTTGCAGATACAAGTGGCACTGAAGTAAATGCTGATGTGGATTATGGTACTTTCAGAGGAGTAGGGGCAAGTTATCAACCCAATTACTATTACAGCGACTTAACCAATCAAATGACTTTGAATACTGCAATTTATGGAAACAATACGCCAACTAATATAGATATCTATACCGCTAAAGTAGATGTTGACAAGAATTTTTGGAAAGGTAAATTGGGGTATGGTGCAAAATATTCCGATGTGAAAACAGACAATACATTTGACTTTTATGAAAATGTAGATCCTCTTACTAAAATCGGCAATAAAGTTTTGAGTAAGAGTAATAGCTTTACCTACAGTGAAAAAGTATTGGCAGGGTATCTTAACTATCAACGTCAGCTAAGCACCAAATGGAGTATTCAGGCTGGAGTGCGCTTAGAAAGAACAAATAGTCATGGTACTTTAACAAGAGCCGATGGTATTATACAGAAAGACGGAAATGTTGATACTACCTACTTGAACCTGTTTCCAAGCGGTGCAATTACCTGGAACGTAAACAAAAAGAATACCTTGAACCTGACCTACAGCCGTAGGATTGACAGGCCTTCTTATCAGGATCTAAATCCTTTTGAGAACAAGCTGGATGAGTTGACTTATGAAAAAGGAAATGCGTTCTTGAAACCACAGTACACTGACAACTTGGAACTTACACATACCCTGATGGGCTTTTTGAACACGACAGTTGGCTACAGTTATGTAACCAATTATGCAACACAAGTAACAGATACAACTGCAAATGCGACCTATGTACAACAGCAAAATCTTGCTACCCAAAAGATATATAGCTTTAGCATCGGATCTCCATTGCCGATTAAGAAATGGTGGAATGGCTACGCTAATTTGTGGTACAACTATCAGGTTTTTGATGGAAAAGTATCAGACAAGCCAGTTCATGTAGAGTTACCGATGTATGGAGCCTACCTGCAAAATACTTTTACACTGAGCAGCAAATACACCGCTGAAGTAAGTGGCTGGTTTAATGGACCTAGCATCTGGGGGGCAACATGGAAAACAAAGTCACAGGGGGCTATGGATATTGGTTTGCAAAAACAATTCTGGGATAAAAAAGCATCACTGAAGTTTAGTCTGACCGATGTGTTCTACACAGCACCTTGGAAGGCAAACAGTGACTTCGGTGGATTGAAAGTAGATGCAGGGGGGACTTGGGAAAGCAAGACTTTTAGGATAAACTTTACTTACAGATTCGGGAATAGTAATGTGAAAGCTTCCAGACAAAGAGAGACGGGGTTGGAGAGTGAGAGCAAACGCATAAAGGGGGGCAGTTAAGAATTTGTGTCATACCGTTGACAGTTTACCGTTAACCGCTCTCAATTCAGGATTTGGCGGTCGACAGTCAACTGTCAACGGTATACTATTTTTAGATACATTTGTTTCCAATTAAAAAATAAAACATGCAAGTAAATCAATTTATAGATCACACTATTCTAAAGCCAACCACCCTGATAAGTGATATTGAGAAAGTTTGTGCCGAAGCCAAAGAGTATCAGTTTGCAGCAGTATGTGTGCCACCAAATTTTGTGAAGAAAGCAAAAGAATGTACAAAAGATAGTTCCGTGAAAGTAGCTACCGTAATCGGCTTCCCTTTTGGATATAGTGCTATTGAAGCTAAACTGGCTGAGTCTTTATTGGCTATTGTGGATGGAGCAGATGAGCTTGATATTGTAATAAATATCTCCGCCATTAAAAACAATGACTGGGAGTATCTGGCAAACGAAATAAACCACCTGATGCCTGTCATCAAGCAAAACAACAAGGTAGTAAAAATTATCATTGAAAGTGGCATTCTCACTGATGATGAAATTGTTAAATGCTGTCAGTTATATGGTGCGGCTGGTATCGATTATCTTAAAACATCAACTGGCTATGCCGAAAAGGGAGCCTCTGTTCACGCAGTGGAACTTTTTAGAAAGAATCTTCCTCCCCATGTTCAGATTAAAGCTTCCGGCGGCATCAGAGACTATGCTTTTGCAAAGGAATTGGTAGACGCTGGTGCAACTCGCTTGGGTTGTAGTGCTGGTGTGGCGATTGTAAAAGGTGCAGATGCTGGTACGGGAGGATATTAAGTGTAAGTCGTTAGTGATAAGTCATAAGTATTGTTATTGACTCAAGATGAAGTCTAAATGCCTAATACTTGCGACTTATCACTAACGACTTACGACTTATAACTCAATCTCTCCCTTCAACAACAGCAGTTCTAGCTTTTGAAGTGGTAATAGTGATAATGCATCTTTTATTCTTCCGTCATTTGCCATTGCAAAAACCTCTTCGAGTGGTAACTTTCGTATCATCAATTGTTCTGTTTCCTCGGGCTCTGCAGCATGTTGAGACAGTTCTGTTGCCAAAAAATATTCTGCATATTCATCACAAACAGAGTTAGACAGATAAGAATCTCCCAGTTTTATCCATTTGTCAGCTTTCAAACCGGTTTCTTCTAGCAGTTCTCTTTTGGCAGCGTCCAAAGAACTTTCTGCTAATGGAGCGCCTCCTTCAGGGATCTCCCAGCTATATTGATTGATCGGAAAGCGATATTGCCCCACCAAATAGGTGTTTAGGTCTTTGTCGACGGCAATAACACCAATCGCTTTGTTTTTGAAGTGTACTTTACCATAGATTCCCTTGCCTCCGGCAGGGTTCAGTACATTGTGGTGTATTACTGACAACCAATTGTTGTCATAGACGGTCGTTGTATCAATAATTGTCCAAGGGTTATGTTGTTCATCGTGTATCATCACTTCAAAAATAGGTTAGAATATGCTATGTTGGTTTGTAAAATAAAGGGATCTGCTACAAATAACTCCTGCGGATTACTTGGATTAACACAATGGCCTCTCTGTAATAGTTATTATGCTATATTAACTTCAGGGATGCTGAAATATTTGAATAGCTTATGGAAAGATATTTGAGCAAAATTGCTCAACCTTAGTTGCCTAACTCTAATAACCACATCTTTTTTGCCGGTATAGTAAATTGTTTGGATGTTATCACATTGCCATTAATGATGTCAGTTGCTTTAGAGAAACCTTTTGTACGTTCTTCGTACTTGTTAAGTTGCACGTTCTGCTCTTTGTCACTGGTATTCATCACACACATAATGGTTTGTTTTGCATCGTATCTGAAGTAGACGTACAGCCCATCATAAGGTACATATTGCATGAGGTTGCCAGTTTTGAGGGCAGTGGATTGTTTGCGGTAGTTGCCTAGCTTCTTTACAAGGTCTTGTACCTCTTTTTCCTGTGGCGTGAGGTTTTCCCCAGTGAAGGCATTCTTTTTATCCCCCTTCCAACCTCCAGCAAAGTCTAATCTCACCCATCCATCCGGATTACTTTCCCCTTTCATCATTATCTCGGTTCCATAATACAATTGAGGAATACCTCTACAGGTAAACAACCATTCCAAACCCATTTTTAATTTTTCAACGTCTTCTTTCACGTAACTAAAAAAACGCGTCATGTCGTGGTTATCCAGAAAGATTACGTTGCGGGTTGGGTCTTTGTACATTATGTCTTGAGCTAAAGTTGTGTAAAGCTTAGTGACGCCTTCATTCCATCCATATTTTTCAGTCATGGTTGGCTGAATACCATTGAACAGTACCTGAAAATCTACGGGTGCCTGCAGGTTACTTTTAAATGGGGTATTAAGGTTGTTTTGTACGAAATAACTCTGATTTATTACGCCATTCACCCAAGTTTCACCAAACATGGTCATCTTGGGATACTCATCTGTAAGGGCCTTGTTGCAACGGTTCATGAATTGAAGGTCATTATAAATGTAGGTATCGATGCGCCATCCATCTACTCCAAATTCCTCAACACACCACAATGC